>JAATEU010000043.1 GCA_015655565.1 Clostridiales bacterium | reverse complement strand
TGGCGATTCTTTTCATTGTTATCAGATGGATAGTTTCCCTGACTTCATGGGGAACGGTAAATGACTTAATCTATGGTTTATTAAGGACTCCCCTTAGTACGTTAAGTGAAAGCCCGCTGACCTTTGCATTACTTTTAGTTTTATGTAACCTGCTTTGGTGGTTCGGAATCCATGGCGGTATGGTTGTCATGCCGATTCTCTCTATCCTTTATATGACACCTGCACTTGAGAACTTGGATGCACTTGCAGACGGAGCGGCTATGCCTAATATACTGACCAATACATGGTGGTTTGTTTTTGCACAGGTTGGCGGTTCAGGAGGGATTATTGGCCTTGCTGTATTAATGTGCTTCTTTGCCAAGAGTGAAAGATTCAAGACATTGGGGAAAATTGCTATTCTGCCGGCCCTTTGCAGCATCAGTGAACCGATTGTCTTTGGTGCGCCATTAATGCTTAATGTTATGTTTATCATTCCCATGATTTTGGCACCACTTATAGCCTTTTTTTCATCCTATATTTTGACTATTATCGGTATCCTGCCTTATCTTAACGGTATACAGCTTTCGACGGGCACACCGGTTGTTATGGCGGGCTTCCTTGCAGGGGACTGGCGTTCGGCCATATGGCAGCCTGTATTAGTAGCACTGCAATTTGCTGTCTACTTCCCGTTTTTTAAGATTTGTGATAAACAGGCTTTGGCAGAAGAGACAGCAGCGGTTGAAAATGAAATGAAATAAATATGAAAGTATTAGGAAACTATGTTTTACTGAATTAGAATGGAGAAAAGTAATATGAATAAAAAGCCGAATATTTTATGGTATGTGGCGGATCAAATGCGCTGCGATTCCATGGCACACATGGGGAATAAGGCTTCCATCACACCAAATTTGGACGCATTGGCAAAAGAAGGTGTTTCGTTTTGCAATGCATATTGCCAGAATCCAGTCTGTGTCCCGTCCAGATGCAGTTTCCTGACCGGGCTGTATCCCCACACCACCGGACACAGGACCATGCATTATCTGCAGAAAAAGGAGGAACCCAATATTCTGAGGGTAATGAAAGAGAATGGTTATGAGGTAGTCTGGATCGGACGCAATGATGTGGTGCCCGGTGCAAGGAGCAAAATGGATTACTGCGATATGTTCTTTGATGGTTTTGAACAGACAGTGAAGAGCCATGTTAAAAATGAGGGCATGAAATTCCCTAAATCATCGAAATCATCGGAAATTCCGGAGATAATGAAAGAAAAGAGTCAGAAATACTCATTTTATATCGGTAAGCTTGATGTGAAAGAACAGAAAAATACCTTTGACTGGAACTGCATTATGAGTGCTCTGGGCTATATAGAAAGCCGAAGCAAGGAGCCGGATGCGAAGCCTTTCTTTTTATACTGTACGCTCATGTTTCCCCATCCGCCGTACGGGTGTGAGGAGCCATGGTTTTCAAGCATTGACAGGAATGCTCTTCCTCCAAGGAGGCCGGATATTGAGACATTAAAGAATCGGGCAAGTATACTGACCTCCATTCGTGAGAAGCAGGATATGAAGGACTGGACGGAAGCCCAATATAATGAAATGCGCGGAGTTTATCTGGCCATGACTTCACGATTTGATTACCAGTTTGGAATGCTGTCAGATAAATTAAAGGAAAAAGGGTTTTATGATGACACCAGCATTTTTGTTTTTTCCGATCATGGGGATTATACCGGTGATTATGGCATTGCCGAGAAATGCCAGAATAGTTTTGAAGATACATTAAGCAATGTACCTCTTTTGATCAAGCCCGCCACGCAATTTAAGGTCAAGCCGGGTATTTCAGAGGTATTGGCAGAATTGCTGGATCTTCCTGCAACAATTGCCCATATGGCAGGAGTAGAGTTGGGGTATAAACAGTTTGGCAAATCGCTGCTGGACGTAATAGCAGGCAGTACCGGCCATAAAGATGCCGTGTTCTGCGAAGGTGGAAGATTGCACGGAGAGCCCCAGGCAATGGAACCGGAGCACGGTCCGGAATCAGTGTATTGGCCAAGGGTATCTACCCAACATGAAGAAGGTCCTGCCCACACAAAAGCGGCGATGATACGAATGGGTAATATGAAATTTACAATGCGCTTATATGAAAATAATGAATTGTATAATCTTGAAACAGATCCCATGGAAACGAATAACCTAATCCATAATCCTGCGTACCAGGAAACGATATTGCAAATGAAGCAGCGTATGCTGGAGTACTTTATGGAAACAGGCGATTATGTACCGCAGCAGATGGATAAGAGATAAGGAGTTTAAAAATGTCAGATTTTAATGATGAGAAATATGAAGAAGTTGTTATGGGTCTCATAGTTTCAGGTGGAAATGCAAGAAGTTTAGCTATGGAAGCGATTCAGGCTGCAAAGGCGGGAGATTTTAATAAGGGCGGTACCTTGATGGAAGAATGTGAGGAGGCACTGGCAGAAGCCCACAATATACAGACGGAATTGTTTCAGAAAGAAATCAGGGGAGAACATGTGCAGGTTATGCTGTTAATGGTTCATGCACAGGATCATTTGATGAATGCCATAGTCGTAAAAGAAATGGCACTGGAAATTATTGACCTGTATAAGAAGATGCAATAATGATATAAGGAGGACCAGGGCATGAAAAATATAGTATTATTCTGTGCGGCCGGTATGTCGACCAGTCTTTTGGTTACAAAAATGGAAAAAGCTGCAGCCGATGAAGGTTTTGAGTGCAGGATTGCCGCTTACAGTTTGAACGAATTGAAGACGCAGGGTCCTGGAGCGGATATTGTTCTTTTAGGACCGCAGGTACGTTACAATCTTAATAAAGTGAAAGCGGAACTGCCGGGCAAGCCCGTCGAAATAATTGATATGAGGCAGTATGGTATGATGGATGGCAAGGGAGTAATTGCAATGGTTCATAAAGTGCTGGGTGAATAATTATTTTGAAGTAAGGTGGGAATCCCAAGGGATTTTTCCGTCTTATCCTAGGTAAAATATAGCAAACGTAATATTTTTTGATGAATTCATTTTGCCGGGAATTGCATTCTCCGGTATCCTTGGTTCCTTGAAAGATAGCGGCAGCAGTTTAATTATCCACGGAATTTCTTTGGCCAACCTGATAGTCGTTATAATTCGCGAACATATGTGCAACGGTTCTTGGTTTAAAGCTCGTCAGCTTTTCAAAGTCATCCGTAAAAGCGCTCATTTTATCCAAGCGGATTGCACGGGCAAAGGTTACCATCCCGTCGCTGGAATAAGGTGCCGGAGAGCCTTTTTGGAATTCACCTTCCGTATTTCTTGGGACTCCGATCGAATCAAAAAATGCATATACCGCTTCTTCCGGAACGTCTTTAATGGTTACATTCATGCCTGTCTCACGGTTTCCGATTTCCACGAATTCTGCTAAAGTCAGGGATTCCGGACCGTTAATGTTTAGAATTGCTTTATGGATATTGTCTTTTGTTAAGGCGTATGCGGCGGCAATTGCACAGTCCCTGCGGGAAATATAGGACATTTTTCCATCACCCTGGCAGCTTGACATTACTCCGCTGGAAGTTAAATAACTGGTAATCATTGCTTCTGCATATTGGGAGTTTCTTAAAAAGATATAATCCATTCCAAGGCTCTCTGCGTACTCTTCCGTATAAGCATGGTCAATCTTTTCAATACTTGGATTTTCCGAATCCCTTGCATTTACAAGTGATGTGTATATTACTTTTTTTACACCGTCCGCTTTTGCCGCATCAATGGCATTTTTATGTGCATTTTGCCGTTTGCTTCCTACAAAAGGAGCGGAAATAATTAAAATAACCTCTCCCCCTTTAAAAGCTTTTTCTAAACCTTCCCGGTGATTGAAGTTTGCAAGCCGTGTATCAAAGCCTTCCTTTGCATAACCTTCCAACCCTTTTTCAAAAGGGCAGGTTAAAATAAGATTTTCTTTATTTACTAATTTAGTTATGGTTTCTACTACATGAGCACCAAAATTACCATCTACACCTGTAACGATTATTTTTGACATAGCACTTCCTCCTGTTAATTTTTTAACATTGATGATATACTTATTTTAACGCATCATTGCCTGGAAAAAAAGCCGGCTGTTTCTTATAAAGATAATAACTTTTTCTTATAATCTTAAGTTGTTAAAATAGCCGGCCGTTTCATTTATAAAAGCCTTCAGATAGTCTTTATTGTTCTTCTTTAAATAGCCTAAGCAAAAATCTGCATGATGATGTGTATTGTCTATATCAAGCAGACATACATCATCTTCTGCCGTTATAACCTCTCTTGATACCAGGGCGATACCCTGATTAATTTTAACGGCCAGCAATAATTCCTCAAGCTCGTCCACTTTCTGAACAATATCAGGTGTTATGCCGTCCTTTTTAAAGGACTCCATAAAATCTAAATAAAAATTATTCCCTATTTTCTTTGAAAATGATATGACCGGCTGACCTGCAATTTCCGAACTGTTGATAGACGTTCTGCCGGCCCAGGGGTGCTCCTTTGAGCAAACCGCACATATTTTGTGTTTTAACAGATTTACCATACAGATATTATTTTTTCCCTTAAAATCATTTGTTATTCCAAAAGCTACGTCCAGAGTACCATTTTCAATTTGATTCACACCGTTTTCAAAGGTTATTTTTTTAACATTAATGCGGATATCAGGATATTGCTTTTTATATTGATTAATTATTTGGGGCAAATGCTTTTTTTCCATTGGCCCTGTTATACCTATTTTCAAAACCCTCTGACCATTTTTTTCAATTTCTTTTATCTTTGCTTTAATGACCTCATAAATATTGATTAACTTCTTGCATTCCTGATAATAATATCTTCCGGCTTCCGTTAAAACAGGGCGGTATCCGCTGCGGTCCAGTAATTGTACCCCCAATTCCTCTTCAAGTTGGAAGATTTGCTGGCTGATTGCAGATTGGGATAAATAAAACTTTTTTGCAGCGCCTGAAAAACTTCCGTTTTCAGCTATGCTTATAAAAAAAAGTATTTTACGATTTAACATGGCAACTTTCCTCATTATCCTATATACAATAGATGCTGTGTGGCTTTTGTTCTAAGTTTCATAAGGCTTATTCTTGCAATATCATGATTCTATTGTACATGACTTATTAAGAAGTGTCCAGGTTATCCTGCTTTAGTTTATTTTCCGGTCTATTTTCTTTTATAGTTCCGATTTTCCCAGGGAGGATTCTAAGGTCATCGGAATTATAGGACCGGGGATTATGAATAAAGCAGCGTTTAATGCGACAATGGCAGTAAGCCCGGCCATTATATCGGTTTTAGTGCTGCGGGATTTCATTAGGTTTATAAAAAATAAGCATATCTGATTGTTAGAAAATGTAAGTCATGCTATAATAATAGGTATGGAAAGGTTAATGACGAATTATAATAACCGGAACAGAAAAGGCTGAAAGAAAAAATAAATTGAGAAAGGATGCCACTTAGTAATTCTTTCAACCGTATCTATTTATGGCAGTATCACATCGGCAGGCAGATGTGATATGCGATGTGTGTAAAAATGAATAAACAACTTAAACAAAAATAAAGACAATTGCTTGAGATTGTTTATTTTTTATCCCTCCCCTTGACTTTAACGTCGCGTCACACGGTATACTTTTTATGAGCCTGATACGTGCAGGAGAATAGGAAAGGAGAAGTGAAATGGAAATACAGACAATCAGTCAAATATCAAAAGCGTTCAATGTTTCTACCAGAACGCTTCGTTATTATGAGCAAATCGGACTTTTACCCAGTGTGAAGAAGGAAAACTACGCATACCGTACTTATGAAGAGAAGGCCGTTTTGCGGCTGCAGCAGATTATTATTCTGAGGAAGCTTCGTATTCCCCTTAAGCAAATCGCAGAGATATTACAAAATGAAGATTCGGTGACAGCAATCGAGGTTTTCCGGAAAAGTATCGCAGAAATCGACGATGAAATGACGGCGCTGTCCACCATTAGTCGATTTTAGGAAGTTTTATCGAAAAGCTTGGGAATGCGGTATCCGAAAAGGCAAAGCTTGATTTACTGGCCGACACGGCGATACTTAAAATTGTTGATGCACTGACAGTTACAAAAATTAATTTCAAGGAGGAGAAAACCATGGAGGACTTAAATAAAGCAAATGAAAATTTAAATAAATTAAAAGA
>JAATEU010000122.1 GCA_015655565.1 Clostridiales bacterium | reverse complement strand
GTCCCTGGTTGGCAACTTAGAAAATATTGATAAACTTCAACTTCTTTCATAATCAGTACTGTTTTAAATGGGAGGAAGGAACCTATAGTATCTTTCCTGCTTCTGATTTACATTGATTTCACACTATTTCTTTCTATTAATTGTACCGCTATTTCTATTTTTATATTCTCCGTATTGGTTCCTTTTATCCGGTCCAGTAACCGGTCCACCGCAAGGGCACCCAATCTTTGTTTCGGAACATACATGGTAGTCAGTGGCGGATCCGTGAACTGGCACATGGGCATGTCATCAAAACCGATAATGGATATTTGTTCCGGAACTTTCATATTATATTCTTTAAATGCCCGGATAGCTGCAGCCGCAATAATATCGTTATCTGCAAAAAATGCGGTTGGGAAAGCAGGATTTGTTTTTAAATACCCAATCATATCCAGATAGGCCTGTTCCGTAGTGGGTGTAATGTTAATAACATATGGATGAATGGTTGGAATATTATTGTGACGGAGTGACTTATAATATCCGTCTTCGCGTTCTTGAAAATTACTGATTCTTGTATTGGAACGAAGATAGCCGATTGCATTGTGTCCCCGTGCAGTCAGGTATTCGGTAGCAAGGTAGGCACCCTGAACATTATTAATTAATACGGAATCGCAATTAATGTCATCAAAATAACTGTCTAAGATTACAAAAGGAATGTTTAAATCTTGAAAAAACTCATAATCCGTGGAGGTCATTTCAGTTCCTAATAATAAAATCCCGTCACTGCCCGTTTTCTTTAGAGCTTCTAATTGTTCCTTCCTAAACTCATTATCGTACAGATAAGTGATTTGCAGATGATATCCGTTCCGGGAACACTGATTATTTATCCCTTCCGTTACCTGTGAAAAAAATGGGGTATCCGATACTACGGTTCCATACTTTTTATAGATTACAAATTGAATGGTCCTGTTTCCATTTTTCTGAAGCTGTTTTTTTGCAGACTGATATCCATAATCCGCTGCAGTATCCAATACGATTTTTCGTGTCTTTTCACTAATTCCAGGTTTATTATTTAAAACCATGGAAACCGTTGCCGGTGATAAATTTAATTTTTCAGCAAGTTCTTTTGCAGAGATTGACATAAAAACCTCCATTCCTAAGCCAGTGTAAAAATACAGAGTATTTTCACTAAACGTCTTATACCGGGCCGTAATCAAAGCCGGCTTCGAATATGCCATGTGAGCTGCGTAATTTATTTATATTTAAATTCTTTATAAAATAGAGTACCTTAAAATCTTGTCTACGTCAATTAAAACTTAATTTTAATAAATAATCTTAATAATTAAACATGAAATTTAGTAAATTATATTGACAATTTACTAAATATTAAATACAATGAAACCATAATATAATGTTGCAAAGAGCTGGTTACATTATATTCTGCTTCAAAAAACTGTACAGATTGGAGATTACAATGAAAAGAGTGAAATTGGGGTTTGCACCAACCAGAAGAAGCATATTTAGTGCACCGGATGCAGTAAAATATGCAAATCTCACAAGAAAAAAATTAGAGGAACTTGGAGTAGAGTTTGTTGATATAACAGATATTAATGAGGAAGGTCTTTTATATAACGATGAAGCTATGCAGAAGGTTTTTGAAAAATTTACGAAAGAAAAAGTAGACGGATTATTTTTTCCCCACTGCAATTTTGGAACCGAATATGTTCTGGCCAGATTAGCGAAAATGATGAATCTGCCTGTGCTGATCTGGGGGCCAAGAGATGAACGGCCGGATGAAAACGGTATCCGTTTAAGGGACAGCCAATGCGGATTATTTGCAACCGGTAAGGTACTGAGGAGATTCCAGGTTCCTTTTACATACTTGAATAACTGCAGGCTGGAGGATCCTGCGTTTACCCGCGGAATAAAAGATTTTTTAGCTGTGTGCAATATCATTAAAGTATTTAAGCATACCAGAATCCTTCAGATAGCACCCAGGCCATTTGATTTCTGGTCTACCATGTGTAATGAAGGAGAATTATTAGAAAGGTATAATATTCAGCTCTCCCCCATTCCAATGCCGGAACTGACGCAGGCATTAAAAAAGGCAAAAGAAGAAAGAAGCGAAGTTGCCAAAGTAATTTCTTTTGTAAAAGAGAATATGAATGTAAAAATTAAAGATGAAGAACTGGAAAATGTGGCAGCCCTTAAAGTTGCAATGAAGCAATTGGCTGATAAGTACGGGTGTAATGCAATTGCAATCCAGTGTTGGAATGCCCTCCAGGGAGAAATCGGAATCATGCCCTGTGCCGCCAATTCTTTATTAAATGAAGAAGGCCTCCCAGTTGTTTGTGAAACTGATATACACGGAGCCATAACAGCATTAATGGTTGAAGCAGCCACCTTAGATGATACCAGATCCTTTTTTGCTGACTGGACCGTT
>JAATEU010000046.1 GCA_015655565.1 Clostridiales bacterium | reverse complement strand
GTTGAAAACAATGGCCTCATCTCCTGATGTCAGCAATGTTTCGGCAATTATATACATTCCCCTGGCAGCACTATCGATGGGAAGAATACAATCTTTATCAACCTCTTCACCTTTTGTCTCGTATAAATATCTTTGAATTGCTTCAATAAAATCCGGCAGCCCAAGCTTGGGCGTATAAGAAAAATACCCCCCTTCGGTGTAATGTATAATAGCATCTTTAATTTCCTTTGCCACTCCAAAATCAGGATCGGCTGCGGTTAACGGAATTGCCCCATCAGGCACTTCAGCCCATCTGTAGTTAAATGCCCTTTGTTTCAACACATCCAGTTTTACCGCATCATTTTTAAATAAGTCCATTTATCCTCCATCTGCCGCCTTGGCGGCATACAAATCGGAATGAAAGAAGCTCAAAATGAAATTCCTATGAATTTCATTTTGGGGTTCTTTCCGGTTGAAAGTGCTCTTTTTTCAACCTATCCTCCCTAAATCACAGCAATTGCTTCGATTTCACACAAAAGTCCCTTAGGTATCTCCTTCACGGCGACACAGCTTCTAGCCGGCTTAGATGTAAAGTATCTTTCATAAACACTGTTAAAAGCTGCAAAATCACTCATATCTGCCAAGAAACATGTGGTTTTAACCACTTTCGTCATATCAGTACCTGAAGCTTTCAATATTGCTTCAACATTTTTACAGCTTCGCTCCGCCTGTGCTTCTATTCCAGCCGGGATTGAACCGTCTTCCGGGATTACAGGAATCTGACCGGATGCAAAAACAAGTCCATTTATGGCAATTCCCTGTGAATATGGTCCTATTGCAGCCGGCGCTTCCTTCGTATTAATAATATTCATCTCTAAATCCTCCTAAGGCTTATAATTAAGAAGAGGCATCTAATTTCTTAGTGCCCCCCTGTTTTTGATTTTAGCACTGTAAAACAATATTGTCAATGCACTTTATTTCATTCAATGAAATTATTTTTTATTCCAATTGAATTTATTTCCAGTTGAATTTATTTATTGAATAAATCTAAAATAAGCTATATAATGTAGTTAAATTTCAAATGAAAGGTGAACATTGTGAAAGCATTAGAGTTAACTGCAAACGAAAGGTTCCTTCTGGAATCATATAAAAGTACTTTAATTGGCCTGGCAGATTATCTTGGACCTTGCTATGAAATTGTACTGCATAGTCTGGAAGATTTAGATCATTCAGTTATCCTGATTTTAAACGAGCATACCGGCAGGAATATAGGTTCTCCGATAACCGATTTTGCATTATCTATGCTCAATAAGATACAAACAACTTCCGAAGAACAGTATATCTCTTATTTTGCCACAAACAGAAACGGGGAACCCCTTAAGTCCTCAACAATCGCAATTCGTGGTGAAAATAACCGGGTTATCTCCTTATTATGCATTAATTTTTATATGAACACGCCACTAAATACTTTTATGGATACCTTTACACCCAAGGATTTAACAGTGGCTACCAAAATTAACAATGAGAATTTTGTAAGCTCATCCCTTGAATTAATTTTAGAATCCATCCGTCGTATTCAAAATGAGGTAAACCTCGCTGCCAACATTCTAATGGTAAATAAAAATAAAGAAATTATCGCAAGATTAGATAATGAAGGTATCTTTAAATTAAAAAATTCTGTAAATACCGTATCAAAAAGTTTATGTATATCTAAAAATACAGTATATTTACATTTAAGAAACCTGCAAAAGCCGGATAACTCTAAATAAGTGTATTAACCTATTATTCCCCTGAATCCTCATCAATGATATGGATTAGGGGTTTTCTTTTTTTATGCTCCAATGTTAAAATGCACTATTTTATAACATCCAAGTGAATGTTTTAACACTGTGATTATTTTTTAATATTGCGTTATTCTTTTAATATTACATTAATTTTTTATTGACTTTTCAAAAAAACTGTGATATTGTTAAAAAAATTAGAAAGGGGAAAAATGATGATGAATGCACCATTTAATCCAGAGCGATTTGAAAACACCTTTTGTGCTTACGAAACCCATACCCTTGGCGAGCCTACGCGTATCATTACTTCTGGATTTCCCATGGCAAAAGGAATTACCATGTTAGAAAGAAAAAATTACTTAGAGTCTCATTGTGATGCATATAGATCAGCTCTTATGTGTGAACCTCGCGGACACAAAGACATGGTAGGTGCCGTTCTCATGGCTCCAATTAATCCCGCCGCCGATCTTGGAGTAATCTACATGGATGCAAACAGATGGATAAATATGTGCGGCCATGCTTCTATGGGTTGTGCTACCGTAGCTGTTGAAGCCGGATTAGTGCCTGTTAAAGAACCTTATACCGGCGTAGTTTTAGATACTCCGGCAGGTATTGTGGCAACCAATGTAAAAGTTTATGAAAAAAAAGCCTTAGAAGTAACAATAACAAATGTTCCCTCGTTTTTATATATGGATAACATTACACATACTATTGATGATATAGAGGTCACTTTTGATATTGCATTCGGCGGTAGTTTTTTTGCATTAATAGATGCGAACAAACTCGAATTTGAGCTATCGGCAAAAAATATTCCCTCATTAATCACTTTCGCCGCCCATTTAATAGAAAAAACCAACAAAGAAATTATAGTCTCTCACCCGACTCTTAATATAAGCGGTGTCGCCAATGCCGAGTTTTACAGTTCTGCAGAATCAAGCCAGCGCAACATTGTCATTTCCGCCGAAGGCCAGGTTGACCGCTCACCTTGCGGCACTGGTACAAGCGCTAAATTAGCTGCCTTGTATGCTCATGGACAAATTAAAACCGGAGAAGTTTTTGTAAATGAGAATTTTACCGGAGCAAAGTTTAAAGGAATGGTTAAAGAAGAAATATCTCTTGGTTCATATAAAGCTATCATTCCGGAAATAACAGGCAGTGCTTATATTTCGGGTTATTCGACGTACGTTATTGACACTGACGACCCGTTAAAATACGGATTTCTCATTTAACTACTGTCAAGGTTCCCGTCAACTACATTATTACCGGATGCACAGCTGTTTGCTTCTTATTCTATCTATTATTTATGATTTTATTGTTTTTATGATTCTGTCAGCCACACATTTCGAGGCATTTCCCGTTTCATATATGGTTAATTGATTCAGAAATGCTTCCACTTCAGTCAGATAAACCAAATTATCGAAGTTATTAATATTAGTAATTAACTCTTCTTTTGTCCTGGCTTTATCATACGGCAGAGATGCATAATCGAAATAAAAGCCTCTTTCCCTCCCGTACTCCTCCATATCGGATGCATATAGAAAAACAGGTTTTTTCATAAAGGAGAATTCAAACATGATATTGGAATAATCTGTTATTAATAATTCCCCCACTGCCATCAGCTCATAGATATCCCGGTAATAGGTTGCATTGATAATCTGCCGGTTGTAGTTTAAAAATCCACTTTGGCCTGAAACCAGGGGATGAAGCCTTACTGCAACTATCCATTTCCCACCGAATTTACCTTCAATGGCCGGCAAAAGCTTATTAAAATCCAATTGATAAGGCTCCGTGTTATTATCTCCCTCGCGATAAGTCGGGGCATAAATAGCTATCCTTACATCTGCTTTAACACCAAGCCCGGTTCGTATCTTAGATAATATGGAATTGCTTTGCTTAAGCAGGATATCATTCCTGGGGCTTCCGCACTCTAAAATTTCCCCCTGATACCAGAAACTGCTGCGGTACAGATTTGTACAAAAACTGCTGTTGGATATATATAAATCCGTCATCCCGGAATCTCTCTTTGCGTTTGCCACATATTCAGCTCCCAGCTTGCTTTCATAATCCTTTTCAATTTTCTTTAAAGCAATACCGCCATGCCAGGTTTGAATATAATATTGGTCTTTTCTTTTCCTGATATAATTTTCTTTCCGGTTATTATCAACCCATACCCTTGCTGTTGCCAGTGCCAGTATGGCTCTTACCGAGTTTGTTTTTAATACCTTAATGCCATCCGGTGCATAAGCAGAGCCCTGATGATTGGTGACAAAGATTATCCGCAGTCCTTTTTTTACTATTCGCTTTACCAGCTCTTCCGCTATATATTTGGCATTATCTCCGAAACCCCACACATTACAGATTACAACTTTTGTTTTATGGACCGGTAACAGGTGAAACAAATGAAACAGGGCTACAATCCAAATATATCTGATTTGTTTTAATACCGCAAGCATCCATTCAGGCAAAATATTTTTAATAAGGCTTCTCATTATTATCCTCCCCCAGGTTCCATGTATAATTAAAACAGCGTTTCGATTACTGCCTTAAATCAATCCTTTCAGTATTTCACTGAATTGATTTGCCGTTTCCCCCCAGCTTAAGGATTTTAAACAGTTTTCCGCCGTATTGTGCATATCCTGAAGCATTTGGGGATTCTTAATGGCTTCTTTCATTTTATGATATAGATCCATATAGGATAAGGAAGTCAGCAGGGCGCAGCTTTCAGGAAAGAAATAAGGAAAAGTTCCATCCTCAAATTCAATTAATGGCAGCCCGGTTGCCAGCATCTCATAAGGTACCAGGGAAATGTTGCTCATGGAGGCTACCATTCCAAAATCAGCTTTTTTATATAGGGCCAACATCTCTTTTTTTGATAACATTCCTAAATTCTCGCCGGCATCGCAATGAAAGCTCTTATCTTCACCAAAATATTTAATATACAGGCTGATGCCGTCTTTTTTAAACGCTTCCTTAACTTGTTTTAAAAGGTATTGGGTAATACAGGGGAGCCTTTTTCCATAATATTTTAAATAGACCGCTACGATAAAATCCTTTTTCCCGGAATAGGCTGCATAATCTCTGGGAAAGGAAGGGTATTCCCTGCTTTCATATGGAAATTCGACATAATCCAGGGGTGATATCACATTACAATTCTTCTCAACCATTTCTTTATTCCACGCTCCCAGACTGACCATATGAAGTCCCTGTTCATAAGTTTTATTAGCCATAAGAAAAAGTTCGCCAAAGGAATAAAAATAGGGCTCATAATCCTGCAGGAAATACATTTTGTAGCCTTTCATTTTCTTAGCAAAAGCTACGGTGTCCCAGGAGCTGGCAATGACGATATCAGAGTTTAATTTATCCAGATATTTATTGGTATACATTTCTCCCTGATAAGAACTGAGATTGCAGCCTGCACACTCTTCCATATCGGATTTTGTCTGAGGTTTATAAACAATATAGCCAACCTGATAACCTGATTTTGATAATTCCGTTCCTAATCTTAAGATGGAAGTCTGTCCGCCGTTATACTTTGCCATACGTTCAATAACAAATGTTATCTTATGGATTTTAGGCG
>JAATEU010000588.1 GCA_015655565.1 Clostridiales bacterium | reverse complement strand
CGGAGTGGTATCTTATAAACCCCATAATATTCCCTTTGTTATTTTAGGAGCGGGCCTTCTTTGGTTTGGCTGGTTCGGGTTCAATGGGGGAAGTGCTTTAGCTGCGGACGGTCTGGCTGTCCATGCAATACTTACTACCAATACTTCGGCAGCAACGGCTTTAATTTCCTGGATGCTTTTAGAAAAAGTGATTCATGGAAAGCCTACCGTTTTAGGTGCCGCTACCGGAGCGGTTGTTGGATTGGTTGCCATTACACCGGGAGCAGGATTTGTTCCCATCTGGGCATCTATAATTATTGGAGTCCTGGTAAGTCCCATCTGTTACTTTACTATGACAAAGGTAAAATCTAAATTCGGATATGATGACGCCTTGGATGCATTCGGATGTCATGGTATCGGCGGTGTCTGGGGAGGTATTGCTACCGGATTATTTACACAAAAATCAATTAATTCTGCAGCGCAATGGGATGGTCTTTTTTTTGGAAGTACAAAACTCTTTACCGCACAGGTAATCAGTATAGTAATCACAATTATCTTTGCGGCGGCAGCTACTTTTATTATTTTGTTTGTTATGAAAAAATTTATGTCCATAAGGGTAACGAAAGAGGAAGAAATTCAGGGACTTGACTTAACGGAGCATAGCGAATTGGCTTACCCTTCCTTTACCGGATTGGACTGATAGAAAAGTTAAAGTTATAAAACGACGCCTGTTTCATGCAGACGTCGTTTTTTGCTTTGTCAAAATCGTTGCTGAAGGGATTATAAATCGGCTGAAGGGATTAGAAGTGGCCGAAGAAAGTCTGTCTGCTGGATATTCATCAGTGAATCCGTGTCTGTGACCATTGGATCAAAATCTAAAATATTAATAAGAAACACCTGTCTTTCTTTTAAGTAGTATGCTATAATTCAAACTGTTAAATTTGGCTGCCGGCAGGGATTTTTGTAAAAAACTTAAAGGCATCCAACCTATCGGTAGCGGCAAAGAAATTCATTGAGGTTTTAAATTAGGATATGCCTGAGTATCGATTCAAGCGGACAGTACACTAGAAGTATATACAATGAGGATAAAAAAATATTTTCATTAATAGAAAGGTATAGGTGTTAAAATGAAATTAATGATTGCATCAGATATACATGGGTCTGCGTTTTATTGTAAAAAGATGATTGAGGCATATAGGAAGGAAAAAGCGGATAAGTTGCTTTTATTGGGGGATCTATTATATCATGGGCCAAGAAATGATTTACCTAAGGGCTATGAACCTAAAGGAGTCATCGAAATGCTGAATGGTATCCAAGAAGAATTACTTTGTGTCAGGGGTAATTGTGATTCGGAAGTGGACCAGATGGTGTTGGAGTTCCCGATTATGGCAGAATACTGCATTCTTTATCTGGATAATCGGATGATATTTGCCACACATGGGCATAAATTTAAACCATCTCATAAACCTATGTTAAAAAAAGGTGATATATTGTTAAATGGGCATACCCATGTTCCAAAATATGAGAAAATTGAGGATTATATTTACATGAATCCCGGTTCGGTTTCCATACCAAAAGAAAATAGTTCCCATAGTTATATGATACTGGAAGATAAGGCTGTATGGAAAGACTTAGGGGGCAATGCTTATAGAACAGAAAATCTGTAATCGAAGCAATAGCTCAAATATTGCCGCCGGTCGGGAAGTTTTTGACCGGCGGCTTTTCTGTTATGCCGGGAACCTTTAAAGAGCAGGCAGATGGTAGAAAATAATTTTTTATATCTGTCATCTTTTTTATTCTTTGCCGTATCTAATAAATAGAACCAGAACTACGAAATTAATCATTGACAAATAATTCCCGGATGGTATAATTTACCATATGTTATTCATATTAAAACAATAGGAAAAGTAGGATAAAAAATAGATTTCAATTATATCCTGTATGGATTTGTTTATAAAAGACGGTATTGATAGATAAATACACGGAGGATTTATTTAGTTATGGGGATAAAGGGAATATAAGCATAATTGCCATAACAGGGTTTCCGGGAGAAGGAGGTTTGTTTGAGTGAAATAATAAGAAAGATTGGTATAAGGATTTATTACTGCAGTACACTTATTGCAGTGTTGGTTTTGTGGGAGATACTTCCTAAATCAGGTATTATTTCTGGTTTGTATTTTCCTCCCTTATCGGCTGTCATATCGGAATTGTTTTATGAATGGGAACATGGTTATTTATTTTTAAATATTATTTTGAGCTTTTACCGTGTCCTGGCCGGACTTTTTATTGCCTCTGTCCTGGGAATCGGATTGGGGCTGGTACTGGGGTATTTCTTACCTGATTTATCTGAAAAACTATTTCCTTTGTTACGGTTTTTCGGACAGATTAATCCGTATTCTTTAT
>JAATEU010000613.1 GCA_015655565.1 Clostridiales bacterium | reverse complement strand
TTCCACACTGTGTCCTCCAAGTTCTAAGAATGAGTGCTTGCATTCATTCTCAGAACGCAAACCTCAGCGTGGAAGTACTTTTCTTCCACACTGTGTCCTCCCATATCTTTCACAGCAATAAGTTCTATTTATTTCTATTATTTTCAAACTACATTATAACAAATAAGTCTATCATGGTAAAGCCTAAGTTAATGATAAAATTATCAAAAACAACAATACCCGTTTTTGACGGTTATTTTATGTTATCAATAAGCCGGCTGTCCGACAAATGGAAAGATTATCTTAACGGCCTTTTCATATCACAATAAAAGCCTGACACAAACCCAAGGTTACCGTAAACTCTTATGGGCCTTTCATTCTGAGAATGACTCACAGCCGGCTTACGGCCTGAAAGCTTGTGACAAGCTCTGTTCCTACATTAAACTCAATATCATTTCTGCCATTTCTACCATATTTGTTCCACTGTCCATACTGTTTTTTTGTATATACCTGTGCGCTTCTTCTTCAGTCATGTTGTTTCGTTCCATAAGAACAAGCTTTGCTTTCATAATAATAGCTTTATCTGCTTCTGATCTTGGTCTTGGCTTATCCTTATCTTTTTTCTTTCGTTTCGAGTAATTATATGTCATCATCTGCAGGGTATTCAATAAATCCTGCATCTTAATCGGCATACTAAGACAGACAATGTTATTATCCGTACATTCTTCCAATTTCATGGCAGAAGCAATCAAAAGCATTTCAAACCCTTTCGGAAGATAATTATTTAATTCACTATAATGCATATCCGGGAAACGGTATCCGCATATTACGATTCCGTCATCTAATTCATTTGCAATTCCAATCACCTGGGCGCCTGTAGTACAGGCAGCATTCACTTCATAACCGTTTCTGGTCAAAGCATTCTTAATGCTCATAGCATCTTCTATCTTAGGAAAAGCTATAATAATACTCAACACATCTGATCACCTCCATCGCTCCAAAATTCTTTCACTTAGTGGCATATTTCCACTTCGCTACTTGTTATTACATGCGATGTAAGTATTGATCCAATTCCCATTGCGAAACTTGTATCGTATATTGATTCCATTCTTCCTTCTTGGCTTCCAGATACTTATTTGATGCATGGTTTCCCAGGACATTTTTAATTAATTCACTTTTTTCAAAGGCAGTTAAAGCTTCCATTAAATTGCAAGGAAGGTTCCTTATACCTTTTTCTGCTTTTTCTTCATCAGACATGACAAAGATATTCTTATCAACACTGTCAGGGGGAGTTAATTTATTTTTAATCCCGTCTAAACCGGCTGCCAGGCATACCGCTAAAGCTAAATAAGGATTTGCAGAAGGATCGGGACACCTTAATTCTACTCTTGCATTTGTCCCTCTGGCTGCAGGGATACGGATCAGCGGACTTCTGTTGGTTGCCGACCAGGCAATATAAACGGGAGCTTCATATCCGGGCACCAGTCTTTTATAGGAATTCACAAGAGGGTTGGTTATGGCAGCCATACCTTCCATGTGCTTCATAATACCTGCAATAAAATGATACGCATCTTCACTTAAACCTAATTTACCGGAGGGATCGTCAAAAATATTTTTATCGTCTTTACAGAGTGACATATTGATATGCATACCGGAGCCATTCACACCGAATTTTGGTTTAGGCATAAAAGTCGCATGGAGACCATGCCTTTTTGCAATGGTTCTTACCACCAGCTTAAAAGTCATGATATTATCCGCAGTTATTAAGGCATTGTCATATCTAAAATCAATCTCATGCTGGGCAGGAGCTACCTCGTGATGGGAGGTTTCCACTACAAATCCCATGTCCTCCAGGGTTAAAACCATTTCACGTCTTGCATTTTCTCCGGTATCCAGAGGTCCAACATCAAAATATCCGCCGCGTTCCAGGGAATCATTGGTGGGTTCCCCATTATCCTGGGAATTAAACAGGAAAAATTCACATTCCGGTCCTACATTAAAGGTGTAACCCAATTCTTTTGCTTCATTCATAACTTTCTTCAGGATACATCTTGGATCGCCCTCAAATGGTGTTCCATCCGGTTTATATACATCACAGATGAATCTTGCTACCTTGCCTTGCTGCGGCCTCCAAGGGAAGATTTCAAAAGTATCTAAATCAGGATATAAGTACATATCAGCTTCTTCTATACGTACAAAGCCTTCTATGGAGGAACCGTCAAACATACATTTGTTATCAAAAACTTTATCCAGCTGACTGGTCGTTACGGCAACATTCTTAAGATTACCGAATATGTCGGTAAATTGCAGTCTGATAAACTCTACGTCCTCTTCTTCAACCAATCTTATGATATCTTGTTTTGTGTAATGATTCATATCGTCATCTCTCCCTTTAAATTTTTATTCGAAAAATGGCGAAAGCATCCCTACAGAACACCTTCGCCTTGCTGTTACCATGATAACAGTCTGCTTATTATTTGTCAATATATTAAATTTATACATATTTATATTATAGAAATTAAAAGCAGGTTTCTATAATCAAATACAGATTGAAAAAATACTTCCTTTTACAGTAAGATAAAAAGCAGGTTCCAATAAGTTACATTATCAGGAACAAAAAGCACACTCCTATAATCAGATTCAGGTTGGAAAAACACCTCCTTTTACCGGAAGATAAAAAGCAGGTTCCGATAAGTTACATTATCAGGAACAAAAAGCATGCTCCTATAATCGGATTCAGGTTGGAAAACACTGCTATTTATGGTAATGAAAAAGCAATTTCAAATTATATTATAGGAACAAAGAACATGTTCCTATAATCGGATTACGGCGGTAAAATGCACCGCCTTTTATCAGAAATTTAAAAACCAATTTGTGATAAGCTATATTATCTGCATTTAAAAATGCTACATAATCATTTTAGAGATACCGATATTAAAATATTTTTCATCATTTTTCAAATCAATAATTTCTTTATTTTCTATATTACGTATTACCGGCCTTAATACACAGTCCGAATAGTTCCGCATTATAATCCCCTTCGTACCGTCACTTAACTCAACACAGGTTCCTACGGGATAAACCGTAACACATTTTATAAAAACATCAATTACATTGGAATCATATAACCGGTTTCCGGCTCCCATGAGATATTCAACTGACTCCGAAGGCGAAAAAGCATTCCGGTAAGTCCGGTTCGAAGTCATGGCATCATAGGTATCCGCAACAGCCAGAATTCGTCCGAACATGGTTATCTCATTTCCTTTTAAGCCTTTTGGATAACCGGAACCGTCAAATCTTTCATGTTGTTGTA
>JAATEU010000159.1 GCA_015655565.1 Clostridiales bacterium | reverse complement strand
CAAAGTGAAACGCCCGCGAGGGGGAGCCAGGCGGGCGTTTCGATGAGGGGAGTATAAATCATTAATAAGGGGTTATATAGTGTTTTAAGAGAATCATTAATGATACCTCTTTAACACAATTACATTATAATACATTAAGAGTTATAATGCAATAAAAAAAGATGAAAATTTTATAAAATTTTTTAATATTATTTATAAAGAAAAATATGGAAGCCTTTTAATGATTATATGATTAAAATTAGGAAGAAAGAAATTTTATTTGTTAAAATAGTAAATGAATATTTTAATTTAAAATCGTTCATAATAACTATGTAATCTAAAAAATATGATTTTTAGGAGGCTTATTAAAATGGCAAATAATAATTTTAATGATGCAACAACATCAAACACCAATACTTCAAGAAATGCAAATACTTCTGGTACAACAGGTTCAACAAGCAGCAGAAGCAGTAACCTGGAAAAAAATTCTACAGGAAGTAATTCACAGAATTATACCACAGGCGGCTCAGGCACATCAAGAAATACTAACTCTACTACTTCCAGCACAACTTCCAGAAATAATGAAAGAAATGCTACCAGCTCAAGTAATATGCGTGATGCAAATGAAAGGGAAAGATAATTAGATTAAGTAATTAAAAGTAAGTCTTCATCTCTGTAAAATTATAGATGAAGACTTATTTTATAAGGGGCCAAAGACTTATGCACATTTACCTTATAAGGGAATATGATAATATTAGAACTGAAGGTGATTTTATGGCTCTTGAAACAATTTGCGCAAAGGATATTGAGAATTACATAGGTAAATATAATGTACGAATTATTGATTTAAGAGAGCCCGATGAATATAGAAAAGGGCATATACCAACTGCAATTAATATACCTTATTCGGATTTTGAAAATAAAAGGGATTCTTTGCCTTTTAACCGCATACTGATACTGTATTGTGACAGAGGTAATTTAAGTTTATTATTAGCAAGGGAATTAAGTAATAATGGATATCAGGTAAAAAATATTTACGGTGGTATACATGCATATAGAGGAGATTTAGTTCAATAATTATAGATGTGGAATATTGAAAACAGTTGAGTTTAATTGCAATTGATATAAAGGATTGACATTTGCAAACCGCTATACCGTATGATATAATGAAAGCGGAAAGAGGAATCTCAAGCTTGCTTGCAGATTCCGACTGAAGCAACAAGATCATGAACACGCTTTCTGTTCATGATATAATGAAAAAGGAATTGCAAGCTGGGGAGGTTTTTTACCTATGCTGATTTGAGTGCGTGTTAATGCACGCAGATAGGAGTACTTTAAGGATGAGTCGGTATGAATATTTGGCACCATGCCATTTTGGATTAGAGAGTGTATTAAAGAAAGAGATATTTGATTTAGGATACGAGATAAAACAGGTAGAGGATGGCCGTGTAATTTTTGAGGGAGATGAATCAGCTGTCAGCAGGGCGAATATCTTCCTAAGAACTACAGAGCGTGTTTTACTAAAGATAGATAAGTTCAAGGCGGAATCCTTTGATGAATTATTTGAGAAAACCAAGGCTATTCCTTGGGAGAATTATATTCCGGCTAACGGAAAATTCTGGGTTGCCAAAGCCACCTCAATAAAAAGCAAAATATTCAGCCCTTCCGATATCCAATCCATAATGAAAAAAGCAATAGTAGAACGCCTTAAGAAAGTATATAAGATTGAATGGTTTCCCGAAGATGGTAATGAGTATCCAATCCGTATAACATTTATGAAGGATGAAATAACCATAGGAATTGATACCTCCGGTGAATCACTTCATAAACGTGGTTACCGTAAACTGGCCAGCAAGGCTCCGATTACGGAAACTCTTGCGGCTGCCTTAATTATGCTTACTCCCTGGAATAAGGACAGAATCCTTGTCGACCCTTTCTGCGGAAGTGGTACTATCCCTATTGAAGCTGCCATGATAGGGGCTAATATAGCACCGGGAATGAACCGCTCCTTTCTTTCAGAAAACTGGACGGATTTAATTCCAAAGAAAGTATGGTATGCAGCCATTGAAGAAGCCAATGATGTTAAGCTTAATTCTGTTGATATGACTATCCAAGGCTATGATATTGATGGTGAAATAGTAAAAGCAGCCAGACAAAATGCGGTTTTAGCTGATGTAGACCAATATATTCATTTTCAGCAAAGATCCGTAAGTGATTTAAGCCATAATAAAAAATATGGTTTTATCATTACAAATCCGCCTTACGGTGAAAGATTGGAAGAAAAAGAATCTCTGCCCGCTTTATATAAGGAAATTGGAAGAACCTTTAACGCTTTGGATGCCTGGTCCTGTTTCATCATAACCGGTTATGAGGATGCCCAGAAATATATCGGAAGAAAAGCGGATAAAAACCGTAAAATTTATAATGGAATGATTAAGGCTTATTTTTATCAGTTTATGGGCCCTAAGCCTCCCAAAAGAGATAAAAGGGAACTGTAAAATTAAATAATATGGTTAAATGGATGACGATCTTAAAGGAGATGCTTAGAAAGTCCCTTTTTAGGCAGTCAAATGAATAAAGGTTTTATTTATTCGTTTGGCTGCTTTTCCTGCTTAAAAAACAATTTCAATTAAAATATCCGGCATGTTTTACAACGATTTTACTAATATATTCTAAAATAAAAATTTATGTAAATTTAAAAACTATATTGTGGAATTTCATAATGCATAGTATAATTTCCATATCAGGGGGAAAGTAAATGGATGAAAAACTTTTGAAACATATGGCTGTCAATAGTTTTGTTTTAATGTTAACGGTTATCCTGATATCAATAATGATTTCACAGTATGGCCAGACATTAATCTATGCTGACGGCAGCGGTCTGGGAGACATTTTATCGGATCCGGCTAAAGAGGGTGAACTCTCAAATCTCAAACAGGGTAAATCGGAAGAAGGAGGAAATACACCGTCCTATAATGCGTCCATTAAGAAGTCAGGTGATAAGTACATCATAATAAAAAAATCCGGGAACTCTTATTATAATATAGATTTAGAGGATTTATACATGGACCGGAGTGTCCGTTTAACAATTACAGGTTTAGCAGGACAAATATTTGATGGAACTTCTATCATGCGGGTGAACCAGGGCATTGAATTTAACGGCATACCTGCAGAACCGGAAGAAGCAGCAGAACCTTTAGTTACTTCAGAAACCCAATTAACGGATAAGGGGGCAAATTCCCATAATACAAACATTAACAGGAATCCTGAAGCTGAAAAATTTTTAATTCCTGAATTGATTTCAGCTACCGGTGAAATATCAGATTATGGTACAAGTTTCCAACAAATATCAGACCCGGTTAAAAATTTTAGTATTACATATAAACAGGAAGAAGATACAAATCTTTATACGGCCGCGATAAATCTAGCCTTAGATTTTATCTATGCACCAATTCTTTATCAGGATGAAGAATATATTTATATAGAGTTAAGAAGTCCTAAGGATGTTTATAATAAAATTGTTGTTATAGATGCAGGACATGGCGGAAAGGACTGCGGTGCTTTTTCACAGGATGAGCAATATTATGAGAAGGACATAAACCTTAGTATCGTTTTATATCTGAAGGAAATACTTGAACAGGAAGATTTTAAGGTTTATTATACAAGAATTACCGATAAAACTTTATTTCTGAATTCGAGGGTCAATTTTGCAAATGATACAGAAGCGGACTTATTCTTAAGCATTAATTGTAATTCCAGTGAATCGGCCGGACCTGGCGGCTTAGAAGTTTTATATAATGAAATGCAGGAAGGCGAAGGCTTTCAGTCAAGACGGTTGGCAGAGATTGCCCTGGAGGAAATAACGAAACTTACCCACAGGGTTAACCGGGGGCTGGTACCCGGCAGTGAGATGGTTGTTGTTGGCAAGTCAAAAGTACCAATGGCTTTAATTGAAGCAGCCTTTATGTCAAATCAGGAGGATTTGGATTTTTTATTAAAGGAAGAAAATAAAAAGAATATAGCAGAGGCTGTTCATAAAATAATTTTAAGGGCATTTGATGAATTAGAAGAATAGGCTGATAAGAGGTAAAAATGAGAGACAGGATCATATTTGCAACAGGCAATGAGGGTAAAATGAAAGAAATCCGTATGCTTTTACAGGATTTAAATTATGATATTGTATCAATGAAGGAAGCTGGCATACAAGCCGATATCGTAGAGGATGGCAATACCTTTGAAGAGAATGCCGCCATAAAGGCGAAAACAATTATGGAAATGACCGGAGAAATGGTATTAGCGGATGATTCCGGACTGGAAGTTGATGCTATGGATAAAGCTCCGGGAATTTATTCTGCGCGCTTTATGGGTGAGAATACCTCTTATGATGTGAAAAACAATTATATCCTTGATCAATTAAAGGGATTACCGCAGAGTGAAAGAAGTGCCAGATTTGTCTGTGCCATAGCCTGTGCATATCCGGATGGTGAAATCGTTACCGCAAGGGCGGCCATTGAGGGATATATCGGACATGAAAGGATAGGTGATAATGGTTTCGGGTATGATCCTGTATTCTGGGTTCCGGAGTTTGGGTGCACCTTTGCCCAATTATCGGCGGAACAAAAAAATAAGATCAGCCATCGCGGGAAAGCTTTAAAAGTGATGAAAGAAATAATACGAAATAGAAAATAGTGTGAAATAAAGCAGTAAACGGAGCAATAACGAAGCTGGCTTTGTTTAAGTCATGGAGCTAATATGAAAATAATGATTGTAAGTGACTCTCATGGGAGGGATACTTTTCTGGAAAGAGCGATTAAAAAGGTAAAACCGATTGATTTATTTATACATCTGGGAGATTTCGAAGGAAGTGAGGAATATATCAGAGCCATTGTACCTTGCAGGACTGAGATGGTATCCGGCAATAATGATTATTTTACCGGACTTGATAAGGATAAAATAATAACAGTAGGAAAATATTTCTTATTTCTTACCCATGGACATCGGTATGGGGTAAATTTTGGAACGGAGAGAATAAAGGAAGCAGCAAAGCAGTATGGAGCAGGTATTGCAGTATTTGGACATACCCACCGGCCTCTTATTGATATGAGCGGTAATGTTTGGGCAATTAATCCCGGCAGTATTACACAACCCAGGCAGGAAGGCGGAAGACCGTCTTTTATCATTATGGATCTCGATACAAAAGGAGAAGCACATTTTACCCTGAATTATATATAATATAATGGTTAACAATAAAGCATTAATAGGATTGGTAAGTGATATTATGGAATAGAATAGCAGTCTAAATATAGTAATAAAAGGGTATTAAAAACTAATAAAAAATAAAAAAAACATTGACATTAAAGTATCTCTATTATATAATAGTTCTTGCGTCACGGAAGACAACATAAAAATAAGCAGCGCGGGGTGTGGCTCAGCTTGGCTAGAGTGCTTGATTTGGGATCAAGAGGTCGCAGGTTCGAATCCTGTCATCCCGATTTTATGGCTGTAAAAGGTGGCTTGGTGAAGAAGCAGTTTTAATTAAAATCTTTTATGTTGAATTTGGACAAATATATGCGGGTGTAGTTCAATGGTAGAACACTAGCCTTCCAAGCTAGATACGTGGGTTCGATTCCCATCACCCGCTT
>JAATEU010000020.1 GCA_015655565.1 Clostridiales bacterium | reverse complement strand
TTTGAACAGATGGACGAACGGTTTGAACAGATGGATAATAAGTTACTTTCACTGGAACAAAGATTAAAAGATGAAATAGCTGTTGTAAAAAATGATGTAGAAGGTATAAGGGTTTTAGTTGAAGTAGATGTGGATCGGGATATTCGTACTTTAATTACGGATGGATATATACCTTTGAACAATAAGCTTGATATTTTAATTGAACGTGTTGATGTTATTGAACAAAAGGTAGACATGATCCAGACTAGAGTAGAGATGAATGAAAGTGATATTCGAAAATTGCAGAATTTCAGCAGTAGTATTACATAATAAAGAACACGCTGGATATGTCCCAAAACAATATAGCAATATTATGAAGAAGCTAAAGTTTTGGGGCATGGAATGAAGATATGCAAAGGGTGTAAAAATGATAAAACATATTTTTCACCCGTCTGATTTGAGGCAGTTTCGAAACGTTGTTTCGATTATGAGATGGGAGCTAGTATGAAAAAAAGACAAATGATATTAATTTTATTCTGCTTTATTATAGGCTGTATGGTTTTTACAGCCTGTCGTAAAAAGGATAATGATAAGCAGGAGAGTACAGGGGATGTAACCATAACTCCAACCGTGACACCAACACAATCGGCAGAAGATACGGCGGAAACGGATGATGAACCGGGTACCCGGGAAACGGATGAAGAAACCGGAACGGAGGCGGATTACATCAGCGATTCGGAAGCAATTAAATATATTCAGGATATAATAGGGGAACGGGGATATTATTTTGAACTGTTGGATGATCATTTAAACATTGGAGACAGTACATATTATGTTTATCAAATCAGTGATAGTGCAGGTGTTATAGAACCTAATGTGATGGCAGATAAGGCAAGCGGCGAACTTTTATGCTATTATTCTGACGGCAGTACGGCGCCATTTTCAGAATATCCATTATACACAGAACAAGGTAAGGATGGGGAGAATGAAAATTCCAATGAAAATGAATTCACCCAGGAAGATGCCCTGGCTCAATTAAGTGAAATTTCTGCCAAGGACTTAGAACTACCTGCAGAGTTAACAAAGTATACCATTATATATGATAAATGGACAACCAATATAAAAAGTGTGGAATGCTATGGTATAAATGCTTATTCTAAAGCGGGAGATAAAATGACAAATATAGGTCGTTTTTATGTTGCGACAGACGGAAGCGTAATGTATAGATTTGATAGTATGTTGGATAATTTTGTAGAAATTAAAGCGGAATAAAAAGAGCTGTTGCAAAATTTTTATATAACTTGTGCGGGAAGGGGTGAATATTCCCCACAAGTTTAAAAACCTAAAATTATTGCAAAAGCTCCTTCTGTTTATTTCCCAAAGGCATGGTTCAGATCATATATTAAATCGTCAATATGCTCTGTCCCTATGGAAAGGCGGATGATATTTGGTTTGATGCCGGAGGTGAGTAATTCTTCCTCCGTCATTTGGGAATGTGTAGTGCTGGCAGGATGTATCACTAAGGATTTTACATCTGCAACATTTGCTAACAGGGAGAAGATCTCTAAACGGTCTATAAATTCCTTGGCTTCTTTGGCTCCACCCTTTATTTCAAAGGTAAAAATGGAACCTGCACCATTTGGAAAATACTTATTGTATAAGGAATGGTACGGGTTATCCGGTAAAGAAGGATGATTCACCTGTTCTACCTGTGGATGTGATTTAAGATAATTTACAACTTTTATGGTATTTTCCACATGACGTTCAACTCGAAGGGAAAGAGTTTCCAAGCCTTGCAGGAATAAGAAGGAATTAAACGGACTTAAGGTAGCTCCTGTATCCCTTAATAAGGTGACACGTGCCTTTGTGATATATGCTGCCGGACCAACGGCTTTGGTAAAACTAATGCCATGATAGCTGGGATTTGGCTCAGTAAGATAAGGAAATTTACCGGAACCGGCCCAATCAAATTTACCGGAATCTATAATTACGCCACCGATAGAAGTCCCATGTCCTCCTATAAATTTAGTAGCAGAATGCACGATAATATCTGCACCATATTCAATAGGACGAAGGAGATATGGTGTTGCGAAGGTATTGTCAACAATTAATGGTATGCCGTTTTTATGGGCGACAGCAGCAACAGCAGCAATATCAATAATGCTTGAATTAGGATTTCCAAGACTTTCAATAAAGATGGCTTTTGTATTTGGCTGAATGGCACCCTCAAAGCTTCCTTCTTCATCAGCATTAACGAAGGTGGTAGTGATGCCGAAATCTTTTAAAGTATGGGCAAATAAGTTATAGGTTCCGCCATAAATTGTATTGGCAGAAACAATGTGGTCCCCTGTGTGTGCGATGTTCTGAATTGCATATGTTACGGCAGCAGCACCGGAAGCAGCTGCCAGGGCGGCAATGCCACCTTCCAGGGCAGCAATACGCTGTTCAAATACATCGGTGGTAGGATTCATAATACGGGAATAGATGTTGCCGCCTTCTGACAGGTTAAAACGTCCGGCTGCCTGGGCAGAATCTGCAAAGACATAAGAGGAAGTCTGATAAATTGGTACGCAGCGTGCATCCGTTGCAGAATCCGGCTTTTCCTGGCCAGCGTGAAGCTGAAGGGTTTCAAATTTAAAATTACGTTTGTTCATAAAAAATACCACCTTTCTAATTAGCATATTAAACCTATTGGAATACTATGAATTGAAGTATAATAAAAATATACACAAATGTCAAGACAAAATTTATTGCAGGTATTGTCCGTATTTGAGTGCGTGCCAAAGTACCCGGATGTGGGTTAAGGTTATATGACATAATCATTTCCGGTTAGACTATTCTGTTTTTCAACCAGATCCGCTAAAGTTATATTGTCAACAACATTGTTTATTGCTTCATTTAGTTTTACCCATATATCCAGTGTTGCACATTGGCTGCTTCGGGTACACTGATTTATCTCATCCTCCAAACAGGCAACGGGTGAAAGGCTGCCTTCAATCAGGCGCAGAATCATGCCGACCGTATATTCTTCCGGAGCTTTTGCTAAACGATAACCGCCTTGGGCGCCGCGGATACTTTTTACATAACCGGCTTTACTAAGCTGTGTAATAATCTGCTCTAAATATTTATCCGAAATTTCCTGTCTTGCTGAGATGCTTTTAATAGTAATATATTCGCCTGTATTATGCAATGCCAGATCTAACATTAAAC
>JAATEU010000520.1 GCA_015655565.1 Clostridiales bacterium | reverse complement strand
TCTCCTTTTTGATGTGATGCAATTCTTCATGAGGGTGATATACACCAAAAGGATGTTCCTCCGTCGCAATATTATTTCGTAATACTAAGTCAAGTTCATACAGACCCGCGGTTTTACGGGCAATTGGCGTAATGGTATTATGAGGTTCATATCTCTTTTTCTCTTCCGCCAGGCTCTCAGAAACCTTACGGGCGGACAAAAGCTTTCCTTCTGAATCGGAATAAGCGTAAATAAATGCTTCCTCATCCGTATAGTTCCTCCATCCGTCCAGTATGTAACCGCCCAGTTCTATCAGCGGTTCTGCCGTTTCTGCCTTAAGACGGATAACAGACATAGGCCATTTTACTATACCGGCTTTCACCTTCTCAAAACCTTTTATGGTAAATGTTTTCTCTGCCGGTGCTTTTGCCATGGCAAATTCATAATTACCGCCCTGGAAATGATCATGGGTCAGAATGGATCCCCCTACAATTGGCAGATCTGCATTGGATCCAACAAAATAATGGGGAAACAGCTTTACAAAATCAAATAATTTACGGATTGCCGCCTTATCAATTTTCATCGGCGTATGTTCGTAATTAAATATGATGCAGTGTTCCTTATAATAGACGTAAGGTGAATATTGGAATCCCCAATCCTGATTATTAATTTGTATGGGAATCATACGGTGATTTTGTCTGGCCGGATGGTTTACCCTGCCGGCATAACCTACATTTTCCTTACACAAAAGACATTTCGGATAACTGCTTTGCTTCATCCGTTTAGCTGCCGCAATTGCCTTAGGGTCCTTCTCCGGCTTGGATAAATTAACAGTAATATCAATATCACCATAATCCGTCCCGGTAACCCATCTGATATCCCTGGCAATGCGGTAACGCCTGATGTAATCCGTATCCTGGCTGAATTTATAATAATAATCCGTGGCTTTTTGGGGATTCTCCCGGTACAAAGCTTTAAATTCCGCTGTCACTTCCGACGGCCTGGGAACCAGTAATCCCATAATTTTTGTATCAAATAAATCCCGGTAAACTATGCTGTTTTCCTTTAATATTCCATGCTCATAAGCATAATCAAGCATTCCGGTTAAGATTGCTTCCAGGGTCATAACTGTATGCACGGAACAATCCGGTTCTTTGTATTCTTCCAATTGAAATAAATCCAATAAAAGGTTTGTGGTATATACTTTATCGTGTTCTTTCACCAATCCCGTTTTTAAACCATATTCAACCAGTGCTGCTATATATTGATTAATCATATTTTGTCCTCCGGCCTTATAACAGGGCGCAGATAACCCTGTTATAAGGCACAAATCTCTGTTTTTGCCTCCTTAGCTGTGCCGGTATCCGTTTGGATGGGACTTATGCCATTTCCAGGCCGAAGCAATAATTTCTTCAATGTCCTCATACTGCGGCTTCCATCCTAAAACAGATTTTGCTTTTTCACTGGATGCAATCAGTTTTGCAGGATCCCCTGCCCTTCTGGGGGCAACCACTTGGGGAATCGGAGAATCCGTTATCTTTCTTGCTGCCTCAATCACTTCATTCACCGTAAATCCCACACCGTTTCCCAGGTTAAAGATATTGCTTTCCTTCCCTTCCGTCAGGTATTTTACGGCCAATATATGGGCAGCGGCTAAATCCGTAACATGAATATAATCCCGGATGCAGGTACCGTCTTTGGTATCGTAATCATTCCCATATATACTGATTGCTTCTCTTTTTCCGTTTGGCACCTGCAGAATCAAAGGGATCAGATGGGATTCCGGATTGTGGGCTTCCCCGATATTGCCGCTTTTATGGGCACCGCAGGCATTAAAGTACCGTAAGGAAACATACTTTAGCCCATGGGCCCTGTCCGTCCATTTAAACATTTTCTCCATGGATAATTTTGTTTCTCCATATGCATTGGTAGGTTCGGTCCGGTCTGTTTCCAATATCGGTACCCGTTCCGGTTCTCCATAGGTAGCTGCTGTGGAAGAGAACACAATTCTTTTGATGTCATGCTCTACCATGGATTGTAACAGAACCTTAGTTCCGCACAGGTTATTGTCGTAATATTTTAACGGGTTGGTCATACTTTCCCCCACCAGGGAATTAGCAGCAAAGTGAATTACGGCATCAATCTTCTCTTTCTCAAACACACCGTCAATAAATTCCCTGTCCCTGATATCGCCCTGATAAAAACGTGCTTTCGGATGCACCGCCTCAATATAACCCGTCTCCAGATTATCAACGATTACTACATCCTGTCCCTGGTCAATTAACTCATATACGGTATGTGAGCCAATATAACCGGCTCCTCCTAATACTAAAACCATCTTAATAATCCTCCTGTCTTTCTAAATATATTTCCTGTATTATAATTACTATTCAGCCGTACCCGGCTGAAAATTGCATCTTCCCTATTATAATCTGCCGGGTCCGTTACCGATATCTACAACATAAAAATCTGCTTTATAACCGATTTTTTCTTCATAGGTTTTTCCTACTGCTTTAATAAACTCCCGGGTATACTCATTTTCAACAATGCTAACCGTGCATCCGCCAAAACCTGCTCCCGTCATTCTGGAACCCATAACCCCCTTCTGCTGCCAGGCTGTCTCCGCTAAGGTATCCAGTTCAATACCGGTAACCTCATAATCATCCCGCAGGGATATATGGGAGGCATTCATTAATTGTCCAAATTCAGCTATATTGCCTGCCTTAAGGGCTTTCACGGCTTGTATGGTTCTCCGGTTCTCGTACACGGCATGTTTGGCCCGTTTTATACGTACAGGATCACCGATTGCACTTTTATGTGCCTCAAACTCCTCTTCACTCAGGTCCCCAAGGGCCTTGACCGCTATAACTGTCTGTAATTCCTTTAACGCTTCTTCACATTCGCTTCTCCGTTCGTTATACCTGGAATCTCCTAAACCTCTTTTTTTATTGCTGCAGGCAATGATTATTTTGGCATTGTCTAATTTAATGGGTGCATATTCGCAGGCTAAATTACTGGTATCCAAAAAGATGGCATGATCCTTTTTGCCCATTGCAACAGCAAACTGATCCATGATGCCGCAGTTAACCCCAATAAATTTATTTTCTGCATACTGGCTGATTAAAGCAAGTTCTATCATATAAAGCTCGAAGTGGAATAATTCTTTTAAGATATAACCGGTCAGGACTTCTAAAGAGGCTGAGGAAGATAGCCCGGATGCATTGGGTATATTGCCAAAATAAACTACATCCATACCCTGCTCAATTATATATCCTTTCTGCTGCAGTGCCCAGATGACACCCTTGGGATAATTAGCCCAGTCATCTTCTTTCTTTTTTGTTAATCCTTCCACAAAAGAAGTAATTACACCAAGGTGTTCAAAATTCATGGAATAAAAACGCAAGGTTTTATCCGTATTCTTTCTTACCGCTGCATAAGTTCCAATAGTAAGTGCGCAGGGAAATACATGGCCTCCGTTATAATCCGTATGCTCACCTATAAGATTAACACGTCCCGGTGCAAAATAAACCCGGATGTCCCCGCCTGCTCCAAATATTTCGTTAAATTTCTGTAATAGCTGTTCCTTCATACAACACTCCTTTTGTCTGATTCAGGCTTTATTTTCAAAACGGATTTTAATATCCGCAAGTTCCTGCAAACAGGGACATAATAAACTTATAACCGCCATTCTGCGGTTTTGGCTTTCCCTGATAGGTTAAAATATAATCTTCATCCGGATATTCTGTGCATAATCCCCAAAACAGTCCCCAAAAAGATTTACGCCGCCAATGTGTTCTGCGTCTTCTTTTATACCAATCCGTACTGAAATAAAAGCCTTTTCAGAGAGATGATATTCATGGATTGCCAGGGAATTGATTTTTCTTTCATCAATATACGTTCCCTGCTCCGTTAATTTCCAGGTCTTTAATATGCCATATTGAGTATTCTTATCAGGCCACCACCCCGGATTTAATTTCCCGCGCCTTCCTCCGAAATCGCCGGGACAATCCCAGGTGCCGGCCTCTATGCCGTTTATCCAGACCGTAATGTCGGAGGGAAAATCAAAATTATATTCATGATCCTCCGAGCAGAGCTCCATGGACAGTTCCATCCGTTTTTCCTGACGGTTCGTTAATACTTTATTGGAAAAACGGTATTCCACATAACCTTTGCCAAACCAAAGAAGTTTTGCCTTAGTCCTATCCGGGTTATAAAAACACCTTGGTTCGTCTTCTTCATCAATATGCCCTTTTTCACTGACAATACCACAGGTCGCCTCCACATAATAGTCTACAAAATTGCCGATAGGCATGTTAATAACCTCCGTTTCTTCTTCCATTTTGGTTATTAATTCTACGCCAAATGCTTCCAGCTGTTTGCTGCATACCTTCATGGAACCCCGGACCGCCAGCTTAAGACTGGTTTTTATAAGCCCTGCTTCCTCTAATACCTTAACATGGGCGGCGGCGGAAGATTGGGGCAGTCCTAAGCGTTCCGCGATTTCATTAATATTTAAATCACATCTGCATAAAAGCTTTAGAATTTCAATCCTGACCTCTGCCGACAGCGCCCTTGCCAACAATGCAAGCTGTTCTTTATCATCTAAATCCATGTGTTTGGTTTTATTCAATTTGATTACTCCTTTTTGCATTGTTTATAACAAAATTTCTGTTGTAAATTAATATTTCTGTTTTATTTATTGTATCATGTTATTTCAAAAATGAAAAGATCTTTTTATATAATTTACATGATTATTTATATGAAAATTAAGCCTGTCACAAATCCTCCCTGCATCTAAGGAATACAATATAAAAGGACCGTTCCGGGTTTATGCCATTTCCAGAACCAGTCCTGCTTATATTATTTATAAGAGCTGCAAAGGCATAATAGAAACTTATCTTAGATTACTGCCCCGTATAAAACTTTCTGTTTTATTTTCTTCCCAAACGGATTACATTCCAGGAAGCTTTATTTAAAAGTGCGGTTAATGTTCCGTTATCCACCTTGCTATCCTTCCCTGCCCTGGGCGCTACCACCTGCTTTACGGCTGAGTTGGCCGCCTGTAAATCATCACTGGCCAGGACAATATGTTCAATCAGCCCATAACCTTCAAAGCTTCGGATATCGCAGGTAAATTCAATGGAATCCTCTAAATCACGGTTCACTGCAAATATGGTTACCTCCCGGGCTTCTTCCTGATATACC
>JAATEU010000194.1 GCA_015655565.1 Clostridiales bacterium | reverse complement strand
ATCCGGTGTAAGGGCAGCAATGATTGCTTATGCAAAAAAATCTTTAGGCAAGTATTATGTCTGGGCAGGCAATAGCTTAAATAATGGTACGGACTGTTCCGGATTTGTGAGAGGTATTTATTCCCATTATGGATATTATTTACCACGGGTTTCCAGAAGTCAGGCAACGGCAGGTACGACAATCAGTTCCTCCGATGTGAGACCCGGCGATTTAGTGTTCTACGGAAGTGGCAGTTATATTAATCATGTTGCAATGTATATTGGTAATGGTCAGGTGATTCATGCAAGCAATCCAAGAACCGGCATCAAAATTTCTAATATGTACTACAGAACACCGATTAAAGCGGTAAGAATTATTAATGATTAATTTATGTTGATTATAAAAAAGGCTGTCTTCAAGACAGTCTTTTTTTGTGGACTTACGATGCAAAGAACATTCCGCAGAAAGGAACGGCAGCCAAATAAATATAAATACACCTTTCTTTATTCAGCTTCCTAAAAAGGAACATCAGCAGTTTCATTTTTACCCAGCAGGCGTCGCTTTTATAAAAGCATGCACTTTTCAGATAAATTTTACGACATAATGAAATTTTTCGAATTTTTTAATTATCATAAAAGAATTGACATACATAGTGGTAAAATTTATAATAAAAATTAGTTATTTTTTAATTACTTATACAAAAAAATACTTGGGCATACAATAAGGAGATTTATATGGAATTTATAGTTATTGCGTTGGGAATTGTAGCAGTTTTTTTGATAAAAGGCATTTATGATAAAAAAAACAATCGTATAAAATTACTTGTAAGATTAAAAAAAGAATGGGGACAGATTCCGGAAGAAGAATATACTTTCGAAACACTAAAATCCCTTTCCAGCTATTACCGTTCAATAAAAGATGTTCAACATGATGTGGATGATATTACATGGAATGATATTGACATGGACCAGATATTTATGCTTATTAATAATACCGGAAGTGCAATGGGTGAAGAATATTTATATTCCGTATTGCGCAAGGTGAAATTCGACAGCGGAGAGTTATCGGAACGAAACCGGCTGATTGAATTTTTCCGGAATAAGGATGAGAAACGTTTACAATTACAGGTTGCATTTCGTGGAATGGGTAAATTAAGAAATATATCCGTTTATGAATATATTAATCAATTGGATTCCCTGGAGCAAAAAAGCAGCCTCCCCCATTATCTTATGGCAGGAGGCTTGATTACAGCAATTCTTTTGATCTTTTATAATCCGGCAGCAGGGGGGATCCTGACTTTTGCCATGGTTGCAAATAATATTATTCAATATTATAAAAGAAAGGCTGAAATTGATGCCTATTTTACTGTCTGTTCCTATATCATCCGGCTTTTAAGAACGGTAAAGGACATTACCAGACTGGATATTCCGGAAATAAAAACATATACAGAGCAATTGAAGTCAGCAAGTACTCAATTTGCCCAGTTTGAAAAAGGTTCCAGGGTGGTAGCCGGCAAAAATCCCAATGGTGATTTACTGGATTTAATTTTGGACTATGAAAGAATGTTATTTCATACAGATTTAATAAAATTCAACTCAATGTTAGACTGCTTTAAGAAAAACAGAAAAGTCTTAAATGAAATGTATGTAAGTATCGGTACCTTAGACAGTATGGTTGCAGTTGCTTCTTTCCGGACTATGTTGGAATATTACTGTATTCCGGAACTTAGTTCCGATCTAAAACCATTTTTGGAAGTAGAAGAGCTGTTTCATCCTATGATAGAAGAGCCGGTAACCAATTCCATAAAAGAGGAGCATTGTGTTTTAATTACCGGTTCCAATGCCTCAGGTAAATCTACTTTTATTAAAACCTTAGCTATTAATGCAATTCTGTCTCAAACGATTTATACCTCCATGAGTAAAAGTTATAAAGCAAGCTTCTTTCAGATTGCTTCTTCCATGGCTCTGCAGGACAGTATTTTCAGCAAAGAAAGTTATTATATTGTAGAAATCAAGTCTTTAAAAAGAATTTTAGACCGTTTAAATAGTAATATTCCAACTTTATGTTTTGTAGATGAAGTACTGAGAGGAACCAATACTCTGGAACGTATTGCCGCTTCGTCCCAGATATTATACAGCTTTTCTCAGGAAAATGCTATGTGCTTTGCAGCTACCCATGATATTGAACTGACTCATATCCTGGAAAACTATTATTCTAATTATCATTTCCAGGAACAGATTGTTGATAATAATATTTTATTTGATTATAAGCTGTTATCCGGCAGGGCAATATCGAAAAATGCCATCAAGCTCTTAGGCGTTATGGGTTATTCGGAAGAGATTATTGGAAGCGCGTCAAACAGTGCAAATCATTTCCTTCAGGATGGGACATGGGGTATATTAAAGTAATCTGCCGGATTAATTGGATGCTTTGTCCGCAGGTTTAATGTTTTAAGCAAGTAATTTTAAAGTTTTATTAACAGGAGGTACGATGAAATCAGGAATCATAGGCCGAAGAAAAAGAATTCTCTTTCTTATAAGTTTATTTGTTTTGATTTTATTTTTTTATTGGCAAAATAACGACATAGTTATAACTGATATAAAATGTTCAAATAAAGATATCCCAATTTCTTTTGACGGCTTTAAAATATTACATGTTTCTGATCTGCATAATAAAGAATTTGGTAAAAATCAATCAGGATTAATGAAGCTTACAAAAAAGATGCAGCCGGATATTATCGTAATTACAGGTGATTTAATAGACAGTAACTGTACGGATATTGAGATTGCCATGGAATATGCGGCGCAAGCCATAAAAATTGCTCCCATCTACTTCGTGACAGGAAATCACGAAAAATGGTGCGGTGTATATCCGGAATTAAGGAAGCGATTAGAACAGTCCGGTATTGTGATACTGGATAACCGCCGCTGCATATTAAATAAGGGTAATGAATCCATTGCGCTATTGGGCTTGAGTGACCCGGAATTTATTATATCAGATATTGAAAACGGCCAGTCGGTTGATGCTGTTTTAGAATCTGTTTCCCAAGATGTTGCGATTGATTTTAAAATATTATTATCCCATAGGCCGGAATTAATTGACCTGTATGCAAAGCATGAAATTGATCTGGTATTCAGTGGGCATGCCCACGGGGGACAATTCAGAATCCCTCTGTTAGGCGGCCTTTATGCACCCAATCAGGGCTTCTTCCCCAAATATACAAATGGTGTAATTGTAAAAGAAAAAACTTCTATGGTTGTCAGCCGCGGTCTTGGGAACAGTGTTATACCGGTTAGAATATTTAACAGGCCGGAATTAGTTTTATTAACACTTGAACCTTTAACCAATTAATAGTTAAAAAAACAGGAGGTTATATGTTCTTATTTCATTATTATGTAAAAGAAACGGTGTCAAAAAATGGTCAAAAAATATAAAATATTTCATATTATACCTATTGACAAAGTGGGAAATAAACTGTATACTATCAAAAAGGGAATACATATAATTCATATTAGATTACTAGGAATACTTTGCATGTAAGAGGTGATTGAAGGTGGAGGATTGGAAGGGTAATATAGTTAAAAAAAATACGGTCAATGAAAAAGACATACAAAAGATTATTGAATTTATTGAAACCATACAATTTGGATCAATAATGCTTATAATTCAGGATGGGCGGATTGTACAGATTGAAAAAAATGAAAAAGTAAGAATTAAGTAACCTAAGCTGACTAGTTAACTAGAGGCTTTGGGAAGCACAAATTGTGTTTTCCAAAGCCTTTTTTATCTCATAGGAAATGTTTGCCCAGGCAGTTTTGTTAACCCCAAAGAACAGGTTATCGTTAAAAGCTTCCTGTAGATTAAGGGTTAATGCTTATAACTTTTGTATGAAGCTGTATCGGCTTAAGAAAGGAGGTTTTCAGTAATATCTATATTACGGTATTTTAGATTAAGTAATTTATTTTTCTACTTCAAAAACAAGTAATAAAGTAAAACAAATAAAAAGTACAAAAATGTTGCTGTTTTTTTTCAGCATAAATCAATTCATATCCAAATTCTTCAATGTAACAATCTATGGAGAAGCAGTTTTTATTGAAAATGATTCAGAATACGAAGACGATAAAAATCTAATATTATCCGGAAAACTATCCCTGCAAATTCAAAAGACATACAAAAGATTTAAGAATACTCACAATATTTATAAAGTGGTACCGAAAAGATTAAAGTTTTGGATTTTAATGAACAAAACTTAAAGGAAAGAATATAATCATGAATTTTAATAAATTATATTTTATCAATTTCAATCTTAATTTGATAATTTGGAATCTGAAAATTAATTAAGAAAGAGGGGTTAATGCATATGGAGACTGAAGTTAATTATAAAAATGAGGTAGTCAACTTAAAGAATTTAAAAGAATTTGAGATGATAATTAATTATATGCCGGTACCGAAATATGGCTCCATAACCATTGTAATTCATAATGGAAAAGTGGTGCAAATTGAAAAAAATGAAAAATTCAGATTATAAATGTATAAACAGGCTGACTGGTCATCTGGAAGCCGGGATGAAAGTAATGTATCGAATTTACTTTCATCCCGGCTTTTTATTAATATAAGATGCCTTTTCACGGCAGATGGTGTAAATTCATATTTTATTAAGTTTATATCGGGTTTAATTGGATTAAAAAAGAAGAATAGTACAAAAAACGGGAAATATTATGGAAAAAACGGAAGGAAAAGCGAAAGAAAAAGTGGAAGAAAAAATCAAGTAATAAGATTGGAGGGTTAATTTTGGCTGAATTTATAGAACGTGCAAAATTTTCATGCGCTCTTGGAGGGGCCCTTACTACAATTGCAGGAATACCAAAGGCAGTTCCTATCGTTCATGCGTCAGGAGGCTGTGCAGCTGCCTTATCCGGTACCTATAATTTAGCTGCCGGATACCGTGGGACCGGATATTGCGGAGGCACCATGATACCAACCACTAATATTGCTGAAAACAATATTGTATTTGGCGGTGAAGAACGGCTGGAGGAACAGATAGAGAATTCCGTTGAGATTCTGGATGCGGACCTGTATGTTGTCGTAACCGGATGTCAGGTGGAAATAATCGGAGATGATGCTGTAAGTGTTGCAAGCAGGTATCGGGATAAGAATGTAATCGGTGCAAGTACTCCGGGTTTTTTAGGGAATACCTTCAAAGGTTATGATGCGGTATTAAACACCATTATAAATGAAGTAATAGAACCTGACCACGAAAAAGAGAAGAAAACAATTAATATTTTAGGTGTTGTTCCGGGGCATGACGTATTTTACCGGGGCAATTTAGATGAAATAAAGCGGTTGTTGGGATTAATCGGTGTGAAAACCAATACCTTTTTTGGAACCGGTGAAAGTGTAGCCTCCATACGTAACTATGGCAGGGCATCCTTAAATGTAGTTTTTTCCGGTCAGGCGGGCCTTGAACCGGCAAAAATATTTGAGCGGGTACATCAGATACCCTTTATTTCATCCGATGTACCCGTAGGACCTGCCGGAACGGAAGAATTCTTAACAAAAATAGGGAAAGAACTAAAAATAAGTAAACCGCTGCTTCAAAAAGTAATTGACGAGGAGAAAAAAACTTATTATTCCTATTTGGAAAGGATTGTTGATATTTATTCTGACATTGATTTCCAAAGATATGCTCTGATTGTGGCAGACAGTTATTATGCCTTTTCCTTGACCAGGTTTTTAGCAAACGATCTTGGCTGGATACCTCATTTGACCTCTATTAACGATATTGAAACTGAGGAGGAGAGAAAAGCTTATCTGACGAAATTTGATGCTATAACCTCGGAGACAAAACCAACAATAATTTTTGAAGAAAATGCCGGGGCAGTGTTAAATGAGATCCGGAAAAGCTGGCCTTATAACAATAACCAGAAATATTATGATGCCCTGGGTCCTGCCTTTGTAATCGGCAGCGGAATTGAGAGGAGTCTTGCCGAAAAAATCGGTGCAGGTTTTTTGT
>JAATEU010000517.1 GCA_015655565.1 Clostridiales bacterium | reverse complement strand
TTATTTCAGATTGGAAGTATCGGATTAATTAAGGCAATTGACAAATTTGACATGTCTTTCGATGTTAAATTTTCCACCTATGCAGTTCCAATGATAATGGGTGAAATAAAGCGTTTCTTAAGAGATGACGGTGTGATTAAAGTCAGCCGTTCCATGAAAGAGACGGCCGGCAGGATTCGTGTTACCAGGGAAAGGCTTAGCAATTTGTATGGAAGGGAGCCAACCCTGGAAGAAATAAGTTTGGAATTAAATCTGGCCAAAGAAGAAGTTGTTATGGCTCTGGAATCCGGAGCAGAAGTAGAATCCTTATATAAGACCATCTATCAGGGGGATGGCAATGCTATTTATTTAATTGATAAATTAGAACAAACCAATGATGAAAATGAAAATATGATTGACAAGCTTGCATTAAGAGAAACTTTAGCATCCTTAGACAAAAAAGATCAGGAATTAATCAGGCTTCGATACTTTATGAATAGAACTCAGACGGATATAGCGAAAGAATTAGGCATATCACAGGTACAGGTATCCAGACTTGAAAAGAAAATTTTATTAAAAATGCGTGAAAAAATGATGTAAATATTCCCAGTATATTAATGCATTAGAAACAAATAATAATAACCATGGTAAATAAAATTAGAATGTATCATAAAGATAAAACAAATATTTAATAATCAGAAAAAACCAAAAAGCATCAGTATAGGATCCTATATTGATGCTTTCTTTATGCAAAGACAACGGGCCAATAGGCAGAGAGTGTGTGAAAAAATATTCTGTATTTTCTACACTCTGATTTGAGGCAGTGCCGAATCTGCAAACAGATGCGGCATGCCATGGGAGTTAAAGAAGGTGACAAAATTTGATCTATAAGCGGAAGTTTTATTTACTGGCTATCTTATTAGCGGTTTTTTTTGCAGCCGTAATGTTTGCTTTTATCGCCCATAAAGATACGGACGAAGGCTATAAAGGAACTTTAGTATACGGATACCGTCAGGAGGCGGTTATTTAGAGATGGATAATGGTTATTTATATATCAAAATCGACAAAAATAATCTGGTGGATAAAAAAACCGTTTATCTTAAGGATGTGGCTAAGCTTTATAGTACGGATACTGATATGGTAAAACATTTAAAGGCTCAGGTTATTTTAATGATTAATGAAGATAAAAAAACAAATTATATGTTTTCCGTATTAAAGTTAATTGAAGTAATAAATAAATGGTATCCGGATATCCGGATTACTAATCTTGGGGAAACTGATTTTATTGTCCATTATGAACCGCCTGAAAAGACCTGGAGATTATTAGAGTATACCAAGGTAGCATTTGTTTCCCTAATGGTATTTTTTGGAGCCGCATTTACAATAATGACCTTTCATGAGGATGCGAATGTAAAAGATGTATTTAATTCCGTATATAAATTGATTATGGGAAATGAAAAAAGCGGCGGATCAATTCTGGAAATTTCATATGCGGTTGGACTTCCCCTGGGGATTATCTTATTCTTTAATCATTTTTCAAAAGCAAAATTGGGAAGCGACCCTACACCGATGCAGGTACAGATGCGCTTATATGAAGAAGACATAGATAAGACCTTAATTGAAAATGCAAATCGGGAGGGTAAAACCATTGATATTCGGTAAATCACTCCTTCTTGCTGTGATTGGTATTACAGCGGGCTTTGTAGTGGCTGCCGGTATATTCGCATTTATTACTTTAATTGGTGTTTTGACAAGATTAGCGGTTCGGACCAATACGGCCGATAGGATTTTATGGTATGAGGATGTTGCGGTTCTTGGGGCTTCCATAGGGAATATTGTATTGCTTTTTGAAATTAATATACCTTTTGGAACGGTTGGATTGGTTATATTTGGGTTGTTTTCAGGTAGTTTTGTAGGGTGTCTTGCGGTAGCTTTGGAAGAGGTTCTCCAGGTATTTCCCGTATTGGCTCATAGAATTAAATTAAAAATGGGAATGCCGGTAATTGTGTTGTGTTTGGCAATCGGTAAAGGGATTGGTGCCTTTTATCAACTGTTTATAAGAAATTAGCCATGGGAGCTGGTGTGATAACAGTTCAGCAGTAAAATAAAAGTAAGGAGTTGAATTAACATGCAAAATGATAAGACGAAGGTAACAGCCTCTGATGTAGTGATTGAAAAAGACAAAAACCGGAAGGCACAAAAGTACAATAAGTATGTAAAGGATATGACACCAAAACATAATTTGTTTGCTAATTTATGTAAAGCTTTTTTGGTTGGCGGTATCATATGTACAATAGGGCAAGGATTAACGAATTTATTTAAGTCCTGGGGAGCCGGTGAGGAATTAGCGGGATCTTATACCTCCTTAACCTTAATTTTCATAGCAGTTGTGCTTACAGGTCTTAATATTTACCCTAAATTGGCAAAATTTGGCGGAGCCGGAAGTGTTGTGCCAATTACGGGATTTG
>JAATEU010000042.1 GCA_015655565.1 Clostridiales bacterium | reverse complement strand
TAGCTCCGCAATATGCGCAGCCGCGTTCCGATATGGATCCCGGAATTGTATTAAGGTATCCAAGGGGCAGAGCATCCGTTAAATTCTCGCCGTGCCCCTTTATTACAGCATGCTTTTTTCTTTCAGGTATGCACCTGCTGCATTCAAACTCATGATATGGCATAATTAATTCCTCCTTTATTTAATTGCTTTGTCCCCTTGTTCGTCCGTCCGTATCCGTATTGCATCCTCAACCGGACAAACAAATATTTTACCGTCACCGATCTGCTCCGTTTGATTTACCCTAATAATGGTTTTGACAATTTCATCAATATCTTCGTTACAGGCTATAATAGATAAGAGCCTTTTCGGGATATATTCCATATACTTGATTCCTGCCGTCTTGCCACGGGCTAAGGCCTCCGGCCGGATATCAATACCAAGCTCGGCTGCAATACCCCGTTGTTTACCCCGTCCAAGCACTGATATTGCCGTCATACTTGGAAATCCAAGGCTTTCCAGGGCTTCCTTTGTAGCCGTAACTTTTTTAGGCCGTATGATTGCTATTATCTCTTTCATGGCACCCCTCCTTAAAGACCGTTCTCACCGGTACGCACTGTAAACACGGTATCAACTGAAGTTATAAAAATTTTACCGTCGCCAAAATTGCCGGTGTATGCTTTATATTTAATAATTTTATTAATTTCTTCCACAGACTCATCTTCTGCCACCATCATAATCATTATTTTAGGAAATTCATCATAATGGATTGTACCCATTGTCATCCCTTTTTGTTTACCCCGGCCAAATACATTAAGTTTGGTCAGTGAGCAAAAACCGGCCTCTGCAAGTGCTTCAGTTACTTCGTCAGCAGCTTCAGGACGTATGATAGCTCTGATCATTTTCATATAAAAGCCTCCTTTTTTGCTAAAACGTTTACTTAATCCGTTTAACAGATATATAATTTTTAATAAAATATCCGCATATAAATAATTAAAAAACAATTTAATTAATCTGATATTCCGTATTTTACTACCATAGCTTCAAGTTCATCCATCTTAAGCGGCTGGGGGATAACAAACATCTTGTTTTCTATAATCTTACATGCTAATTCACCATATTCCTTCGCCTGGTTACATTCTGCATCATAATCAACAACTGTTTTTTTGTTAAATTCGGCTTTTTGGACGATATTATCACGAGGTACAAAATAAAGCAGTTGTGTTCCGATTGCAGCTGCAAATTCTTCCAGGAATTCTACTTCCCTGTCAACTTTACGGCTGTTGCAGATGAGACCCCCAAGACGGACTCCGCTTTGCTTTGCATATTTAAGGAGACCTTTACAAATGTTATTTGCAGCATATACCGCCATCATTTCGCCTGATGCAACAATATAAACTTCCTGGGCTTTACCATCACGGATTGGCATCGCAAAACCACCGCATACAACATCACCCAATACGTCAAAAAACACAAAGTCTAAATCCGGTGTATACGCCCCGTTTTTCTCCATAAGATCAATGGCGGTAATTACACCACGTCCGGCACAGCCTACTCCAGGTTCCGGGCCGCCTGACTCAACGCACCTTATTCCCCCGTATCCTGGTTTTACAACCTTTTCAACCGTAATTTTTTCTTCGCCTTCTTCACGAAGCATATCCATTAAAGTTCTTTGATTCATTCCTCCCAGAATCAGACGGGTTGAATCTGCCTTCGGGTCACATCCGTGAATAAACACTTTTTGGTCATAAAAATGTGCCATCGCTGCCGCTGTGTTTTGCTGTGTAGTGGATTTTCCAATGCCACCCTTACCATAAATTGCAACTTTTCTTGTCATTTTTTGTTCCTCCAATCGTTTTTTATATAAGAAAAGGGTTTAACTTATATCCAGCCAGGCTGAATATAAATTAAACCCCTTTTTTATCAATAAGACACCTATTTATATTTCCAGGGGTTCGTTTGACGGACACACAGCGTTCCTTCATTAGGACCCCTTTGTCTTAATTAATTTTATCCCTTAATGGGGACGATTTAACGTAAACAGAGTGTATTATAAATAGATTATTAATTGGGTAATTGAAAATGTTGACGAAGCAAATTATATCATCTTTTTATCACGTTTAGTTCTCTTTGTCACATCGATATATGCATTTGTTCCTGTTTTGTTATGTTTGTTACATTATAATAACCTGATGAGACCTAATTGTAAATAGATATACTGAACAATATTTACCAGAACCAATATATATTTTTGTATATACTGTACAATTGTAATTCCTGTAGCGGTAAATTCATCCCATGACAAAAGTGATAAACGTTTCAAAACATGGTGAAATCACTATACATTATAATATAGAATAATACAGATAAACCGATTACAAACAAAGTAAAAAGAGATAATCCGAAGTCAGACACAGGAAAGATAGTACTGATAAAAAAAGATAGTATTGATAAAATAAAAGAATCTATTTTTATTTTATGTTATATATGATATAATTGTTAGGGCACTTGATAACTGTATTAAAATTAATAATTATGTAAAATTAATCACAATATATATTTCCTGTCAGCAAAACTAACTTTAACTAAAATAAATGATTTTCACTATATAATAATTATATATTAACGGAGGCATAGGATAATGGATAACGACTTATTAAGCGCACAGGAAGTCGCAAATATTTTAAAGATTGCAAGAAATACTGTATATGAGCTTATTAAGCGAGGCGAATTGGCTTCATCCAAGGTAGGAAAACAGGTCAGGGTGGACAGGCAGGAGGTGGATGCCTATTTAGCCAGAACCAAAAGCGTGGATTTCGGGAAAAGCCTTCCAATTAGCCAGCCTGTATCAAGAAATAATGCGGGTCAGCTGTATACCCAGACTTCAGAAGAAAATATCAGAATTAATGAATTAATTATCTGCGGCCAGGATTTATCCCTGGATATACTGGCAAACCACCTTAATACCATGTCAGAAACCCTGCAGATATACCGTTCTTATATGGGTAGTTACAACGGTATCTATGCGCTGTATCAGGGCCGTGTAAATGTGGCAACGGCACATTTGTGGGATGGGGATACCAACCAGTATAACTCCTCATATATAAAGAAAATGATGCCGGGCATTCCTGCCTTAATCATTAGAATCGGAAAACGTAAACAGGGGTTCTATGTCCAGAAAAATAACCCAAAAGGTATTACCGGCTGGTCTGATTTAAAAAGAAAAGATATCACGATTGTAAACAGGGAAAAAGGAAGCGGAACCCGGGTTCTGCTGGATGAAAAACTCCGTCTTATGGGCATGATCGGTGATTACATCGAGGGATATTTCCGCGAATGCAAATCCCATCTGGCGGTTGCTACAACAATTTCCCGGGGCGGCGCAGATCTTGCAATCGGCTGCGAAATGGGCTGCAATAACATACCGGGAATTGAATTTATTTCCCTGCAGACAGAATGCTATGATCTGATAATCCGATTAGCTGATTCGGATAAACAGCCATACAAGACTATACTTGAAATCATAGCATCTGACGCATTTAAAATGGATTTACAGAGTATAGGCGGTTATGATACAACTGAAACCGGAAAAATAATTTGGGATTAAACAGGCAAAACCTCTTTCTATTTTACTATCCGGTACATATTAAGCTCACCCGGTTTTTCTTCAAATTCACCAAGTGCAGGTACAATTTCTTTAAAATGCTTTGCTTCCATATGTTTCTTTAAGTCGTCGTCACTTTCCCATTCTTCCAAAAAAGTCAGAATTTGGGGATTGGCGGTATCCTGATACAATTGATAATGAATGCAGCCTGTATCCTTTTCATTGGTTTCCTTTACCAATTTCTTAGCCAATGCTATGAAATTATTTACTTCATCCTCTTTAACATAATTTTTAGCTATGATTTTAATCATTTTAATCATTTCTCCTTTATTTTTATTTATGCATACCCTTTTACCGTGAAATATATTTAAACTATAACATTGAAACACATGTTTATCAATGTATAAATTAATAAACTGCCGCTATAGCCCTGACAGATGAGCCATAGGTATTGCCAGGTAACATCTTATAAAATTTTTCATGAAAAGAGAAGCTGCTGTTAAACAGTCCCTCCAATTCACGCCCGTTTACATTCATGGGCCTATGACAGTGCAATTTCAGCCGCTCTTTCTAAAGCAGCATCAATATTTTCACAGAAGTTTTCGTTGCCGATTTTTATATCATAACCTGCCTTCTGCATCATATGCAGCGGCTGTTCCTGAACATGGGACAGGATTAAGGTAATCCGCTTCTTCTCGCATTTTTTTGAAATTTCCTCCAAAGCATGCAATGCCGTTGCATCCATAGCCGGTACGCTCCTCATACGCAATATAACTACATTAATACGGGAATCCAAAGATATATTCATAAACTTATCTGCCGCCCCAAAAAACATGGGTCCGTTAATTTCATACACAAGTGTATTTTTAGGAACCTTTTTTAATCGGATGTTTTCCGAATCGTTTAAGTCATCCTCTTCCGTGTCCTCTTCCATGTACTGCCAGCTCTGGATATTGGTAACATCGGCCATTCTTTTCATAAACAAAATGGCTGCCATCAGAATGCCTACTTCAATTGCAACTACTAAATCAAAAGCAACCGTCAGAACAAAGGTTGTGATCAAAACCAGGATATCACTTTTAGGAGATCTTTTCAGCATTCCGGCAAATTCTTTCCATCCGCTCATATTATACGCCACCATAAATAAAATTGCTGCAATGGCCGGCATTGGAATTAAAGCTGCATAGGGCATTAATACCACTAAAATCAGGATCAGGACAACTGCATGCACCATGCCTGAAACCGGGGTACGTCCTCCATTTTTTACATTTGCAGCCGTTCTTGCAATTGCTCCTGTTGCCGGAATTCCGCCAAATAAACCGGAACAGATATTGCCTGCCCCTTGCGCTACCAGTCCATATTGGACCGGTGCCTGCTTCCAATCATTCCGTCTGCTACCACACAGGACAACAAAGATTCAATACCTGCCAAAATAGCTATTGTAACAGCATCGGGAATTACACTTCCCACGGTATGTAAGCTTACGGCAGGAATATGAAATGCCGGCGGATTTGCAGATAATTCGTATAAACTCCCAATTGTATTAACCGGTATGGAAAAAAACTTAACCAGAGCTGCTGCCACAATGACGGCAATTAAGGAAGCCGGAATTTTGCCGTTGATTTTCGGCCAGAAAATTAAAATAGCAAGGGAAATCATACCGATTAACAATGCCTGGTAATTAATCGTCCCAATACTTTCAAAACATGCTTTCACTTTTTCAAGGGTTTCAATGGGTGAAGTTTGGAGGGTTAATCCCAGGAAGTCTTTTATTTCACCAATAAAAATGGTTATGGCTATACCAAATGTAAAACCGGTTGTAATGGTATAAGGTATAAAACGGATCAGGCTGCCTAAACGCAGCAGTCCTATAATAATTAAAATAACACCGGCCATAATCGTGGCAACTATCAACCCTTCCATACCGTTTTTTGCTACAATTCCAGCTACAATTGTAGCAAAAGCAGCCGTCGGGCCTGCTATCTGCACCCGACTCCCTCCTAAAAAAGAGATTACAAAACCGGCTACAATTGCGGTATATAAACCTTTTTCAGGAGTTACCCCGGATGCCAGGGCCAGGGCAATGGATAAAGGTAATGCAATAATCGCGACAATAATACCCGCTATCAAATCTTTTGCGCACTGTTCTTTTGTATATGTTTTCATGACTGAAAACAGTTTTGGTTTTAATTTGTTCATTTTATGATGCCTCCATATCTTTTCTGTTCCATGCACTATCCTATAATAGTCTTATTTAATAGCATTTTCAAGCAAAAAATATGGACATCATTAAAAAAAATAAATATACCTTTTCGACATTCACTTTCCATAAAAAGTTTAAATTAATCCTACCAAATCAATTCCGGGCTTTAAAGTCCCAGCACCCGGCTTCCATTTTGCCGGACACACCTGATCACCGTGCTCCGCTACAAACTGGGAAGCCTGAACTCTTCGGAATAATTCATCTGCATTTCTTCCTATATTTCCCGCAACTACTTCATAGGCTACAATCCTGCCTTCCGGATTCACTATAAAACTGCCTCTTTCTGCCAATCCGTCTCCTTCAATCAGAACATCGAAATCCCTTGCCAACACCCCTGTCGGATCCGCAAGCATAGGATACTTAATTTTCTGAATTGTCTTTGATGCATCATGCCATGCTTTATGAACAAAGTGGGTATCGCAGGATACGGAATAAATTTCGCAATTAATTTTCCGGAATTCCTCATAATTTTCCGCTAAATCTTCAAGTTCTGTCGGACACACAAAGGTAAAATCTGCCGGATAGAAGAAAAATACCGACCATTTTCCTTTAATGGCTGCCTTGGTTACTTCTTTAAATTCATTATTAACATAAGCTTGAACTTTAAATTCATTTACTTCTTTTCCAATTAGTGACATATCTGATACTCCTTTCTTTTACAAACACACTGCTTTGTTATTTCCTGATGTGAAACGCTTCAAATGGTAAGGAGTTATAACAATGATTGGTCCACATGATCTAGTTAGTTTTTGCTAACTAAATAAATAATATCACAATTGGATACTATTAGCAATACTTATTTTAATATTGATTCCTATTACTATTATTGTTTATCGTTTATTGATTAATTTTATCTAACCGGCAATTGACAGGATACATTTAAAAGAAAACAGAATGCTATTATTAGCAATTATCTTATTTACATCTAAATCTGCCTTTACAAAATATACGGTTAAACCTGTAAAACCTTCGTAAGAATTCATATTTACCGAAGCACATGAGTTAGTGCGTTTACGGCAATAACATCTTCAATGACAGCATTATTAACATTAAATACACCGACGTTATTTTCTTTATTGCTGTCATTTGAATAAAAAGCCGTTGACTCTTCCGCATACTTATTACAAAGTATTTTTGGTATCCGATCTTGAGCACTTTCGTTAACCATCGCAAAATATTCATTAATTACAGCCACATCTGTATTATTAGTATCTGATGCCACAGCAGCTGACCCCAAATCGCAAATACGGCAGATGGATGTTTTCCTCCTTTCCCAAGTTAATTTGAATTTTTCAATGAATATAAAGTATCTAATTTCTTACTCAAAAGATATATTCATGTTGTTAATATCGTATCACTTTCTGGTTTCAAAAAGTAATCACGTCATAATTGCGGATATCCTCGTCATATTTTCTATTATAAAAATAAATAATTGCAATAGATACGGATAGGAAATTCCAAATCTGTTATTCTACTCATTCAAGCTATATAAATACACATAATGTTTTGCTTGTTTCTTATCAGCTGCGTTAATTGCAAAAGTATCATTATCTTGCCAACTTATACTATATTCTTCTGTTTCAGGATTGCCTTTTCTATCAAATAGGTAAAATATATTTTTATTAATATCTAATATTCCAATCTGTTTAATGAAATCGTCTCCAAAATTACTAACAAGTATTTTATCTCCTGACTTA
>JAATEU010000270.1 GCA_015655565.1 Clostridiales bacterium | reverse complement strand
ATAAAATGCTGATGCACCATCCCGATACTGTGCTCAATGGCTTTGGCAGAAGATGTAAGCTGCACTTTTTTACCTTTTACAAATATATCACCCTCGCTGGGCTGTTCAATACCGTAAAGCATCTTCATCAAGGTCGATTTTCCGGCTCCGTTTTCTCCGCATATTGCATGGATTTCACCCTTTTCTGCCGAGAAATTGATATCCTTATTCGCCATAACTCCGTTTCCATATACCTTGACTACATGCTCAACTCTCAGTATTTCGCTCATAAAAGACCACCTGCTCCCTGCTGTATCTTCCTTATTTGATAAACTTTTGTTTAAATGTACTCAATTCTTCCGAAGACATGCCATAAGCAGAAGTTACTTTAATACTGCCGTCAATAATATCCTGTTTAGCCTGTTCTATTTTTTCTGCCTGTTCTTTCGAAATATATTCATTGTAGTAATCGTTTTCTACAATGCCGACACACCCCTTGTCCAGCCCTAGATATTCACACGATCCGTAGGGAACCTTCCCCTCCTTGTACAACTCATAGGCACGTAAGAGTGAGATATCCACCTGTTTTAGGGAGCTGGTCAGGATAACTGCCGCTTTTTCCGGATCGCTTTCTTTAAAAAGCGCCGACTGATCCGTATCCGATCCGATTGCCAGCTTGCCGGCCTCTTTGGCAGCCTCAAAGACGCCTACGCCCGCATTGGATGCAAGCTGGAACACGACATCCGCACCTGCATTGTACTGAACCAGCGCCAGTTCTTTTCCTTTGGCAGAATCATCCCAGTTTCCGGTGTAGGAAACAATTGCCTTGATGTCCGGATTTGTATATGCAGCACCTTCCAAAAAGCCAACCAGCGAATCATTTACAACAGTAGAATCCTCGCCGCCGATAAAGCCTATTACTCCGGTTTCGGACACGCTTGCAGCTGCCATGCCCGCAAGGAAGGAACCTTCGTTTGCACTGTAGCTCATGCTGTAAACATTATCAATGCCTTCCATGGGTTCGTCAAAAAACCAGAACTGCTTTTCCGGATAATCCTTTGCTGCCTGCTCTATATATTCCATCATAGACCATGAGCCTGCTGCGACGATATCCCAATCCTCAGCCAGCGTATCTGCAATAATGGAATCATATTTTGATTTATCCGTTGTCATTTCGATGATTCTGGTCTCCACTTCCTCCGGATACTTTTCTTTAATCGCATTGATGCCTGCTGCCGAACAGTCATACCAGGCAAGATCCCCCAGATAACCGTTCAATAAAAGTACGATTTTTGTTTTTTCATTACCTTCTTCTGATTTCTCTGGTGCTTTGGTGCAGCCTGTTATAAGAAGAGCTGCCATTAACAAACTAACTAATTTAATAATATTTTTTTTCATATAAACCTCCATCATCTAATATTGCCTGCAATTTGCTTTCTAAAACCAAAACGTCCTTATTCTCCGCCCTCCTTTTCAATATTTTTTTGGTAATGCAAAATCATTAAAACGTTTTAATAAACCAAAAAATTAAAATGACTTGGTACATTTTACTTATCCTCGTCATTTATCGCTTAAATAATATCATATTTGCACTATTTTTGTCAAGTATAAATCTTTTTTTTATATTTAATGTGTAAATAATTTTATTCTTATTGACTAATTTTCAAAAATATACTAAAATTATTATATCGTTTTAATGAAAGGAATGAATTAGAATGAGAGCAACCATCAAAGATGTAGCAAAAGCCGCCGGAGTTTCTCCCTCCACAGTATCCTTTATCATAAATAATAAACCGGTCCCCATCTCTAAGGATACCAGGGAAAAAGTAATGAGGGCAGTTGAAGAACTGCACTATAGGCCAAACCAGCTTGCCGTTGGGCTTGTTACCAATACCACCAATACAATCGGCCTTATACTTCCGGATTCTACCAATCCTTTTTTTGCCACGCTTTCCAATCAAATTGAGATTAAACTAAGGCAAAAGAATATTAATGTGATCATTGGAAACACTAGCGGAAACGCCAAAATCACGCGCGAATATCTGCGTATTTTTTCCGACCGATGTGTCGACGGCATTATTTTAGCCCAATTGGATTTTGAAGACGAGGAAGAAACAGCCAAATGCCAGAAACTAATACATAGCATCGATATCCCCATTATATACGTGGACCGTGTTGCAGACGAACGGAATCATTATTCGGTTGAGGTAGACCAAAAACTGATTGGTTACCTGGCAACCAATCACTTGCTGGATTTGGGCCATACAAGGATCGGCTGTGCTTCCGGTTCCATCAATCTGAATGTTAATTCCAGCCGCTATGAAGGATACAGGACAGCACTTAAGGAGCGCAAGCTTACCCCAGACCCGAACCTGCTGTTTTGTGACTCCCTGTCCATTGAATGCGGAATCAAGGCATTACCCGATTTATTAGGGCAGAATGTGACCGCCATTTTTGCATTTAATGATATGATTGCCTATGGGATTTACAAAGAATGCCGTAATTATAATCTGTCTATTCCGGGTGACCTGTCGGTAATCGGGGTCGATAATATCGTACTATCCGATATTATTCAGCCGCCATTAACCACCGTTGCCCAGCCGGTAACCCAGATTGCAGATTATGTTGTAAAAGGGATGCTGGATTTGATGAAGATTCCGAATATAGAATTTGAGCATGTGAAGCTTAATCCCATCCTAAAGGTAAGAGCCAGCACCATGCAGGCAGTATAATAAAGTAAAACAGCTATTATTCCTATCTTCTCTCAGGCCGGTAAACCAGATAACTTTTTGTGTTATATTATTATTTTTGTTCCAAAACATGATAAATATTCCATTTCCATATTCTCCTTTATGCTTTTTCAATCAGTACGTCAAAATTGCGGGAAATGGCGTGAGAAGGATCTCCAATCATGACATAGGTTATTTTGCAAATGGCTTCCGAACTATCGTGCCATGCCTTATGTGTATAACGGGTATCTGTAGAAACAGAATAAACTTCGGCTCCAGGTTGCTTTAGCGTCTCGTAATTGTTTTGCAAGAGCTTATTCCAAAATTATTTAACTTTTTTATCAGATAAGCAGCTTAGTTGTTAACCGTTAAAAAAAGCCGTTACGCAGCTCTCGTCGTGTAACGGCTTTTTTTAACGGCTTATTCAAATCGTGTAAGAGTCGTGTAAATACCAAATTAATCTCTTTTTATGGACTGATAAAGTATTTCTTCTGATTATGTACCTCGTGGATTAATACTACATTATCCACGATTTCATATATAATTGTATACTCCTTATAAAACCATTCATGGAAATAGAACTTTTTTCATTGGGGTGCTCCTTTCAAATTTTTTCACATGTTATACGACCGTATACCGTAGTTGTCAAGATATCTAATAAATTTTTTTAGCTATATTTAGCTTTTTAATATGTGGTTATTATACCATCTTTAAGTATCTGATACCCTGATACCAGATTAGTTGTGTATAAAAAGTATTCTCCATCTTCCATAATTGGAATCTCAGCCGAAAAATCAATACTTTTCACAGCTTCAACTATGTGCATAGAGCCGTTCAATATGTAACCAATCTCAACAACACTGCCATTATTGCCCGAACCAGATTCCGTACCTAAATCTAATTGAAATGAAAGGCTGATTACTTGTCCTAGACTTAGATACCAACCATTACCGTTTGGAGTAGTTATATTGCCATATCTGCGGAATTGGTTATAATCGCAGGAATTTTATATTGTTCATTAGAAAATACAGTTGCAATGTTTGTAACTGTATTAGCAAATAGATTTTCCATTTCATTAAGAATATCGCTTTCAATTGGCTTTATTTCCTGCTTTCCGTTAACACTACTTGAATTATTGTTTGTACTTTCAGTCGAATACTTATTGACGGCCCGATCAGCACTTTCTGTATCTACTGCAATATCTTTAATATGTAGAAAATCTGTAATTGGCAGAATAGAAAAAGGCATTATGCAATTAAGTCACATGATAGACAGCCAACAGATGAATATATACCCCCATAAAATAAGGCAAAATCAGATAATAAGTTTATGGAATTGGAGGCCCAATGTTATGCTAAAAAGAAAGCACAATTTGCGGTTACATATCATGGTAAACAGTGACGAATTAGCCACCATGCAGGAGCGTATGAAAAAATTAGATATCCATAACCAAAGTGCCTTTCTTCGCAAAATGGAAGTTTATGGATATGCCGTAAATATTGACATTACTCCCTCAAAAGAACTCATATCCCTACAACGCCGATGTGTAAATAATCTTGCTCAAATAGCGAAGTACGCACAGGCCAACAATTCCTATAAAGGTGAAATTATGGATCTTCAAAAAAGCTATGCCGAGCTATGGGAACAGTATTCCGTTAGTTCGAATATTTGTCAACTGCTTATTCTATCTTTAGATACCTTTTGGTTTTTTAATAGTCAAAGGGACTTATGATACAGCCCCTTCTCTGTTAGCTGCCTATCGCATTATTTTGATGTTTGGTGTTTGCTTCCCTATACACCCTACTCATCGTCGCGGGGTCATCTGAACCGTAGCTCTCCAAAAGATTGATAACGCCCCAGATTGCCAAACCCGCGCCAAGCGCGATTACCAGGGTTTGCATATCCACCGACGAATTGAAAAAATCCATAGAGTTTTTTCCTCGCTTTCTTTTGACTTGAAATTTTTTGCCATTCCCCGAAATAAAAAAATACGCCCGCCATTTTGAGGAATGTGCTAAATGGCGGCTCGTCTGAACCGCCGTTTGGCCACCTTTTCCTGCTTATTGCACAACTATCCAGCCGCCGCAACAACGGTTTTTTTATTATGATGTTGAGCGGTTATTGGATTTTAACATCATTTTAGTACACGAGTTGATTACGCTTGATGGTAGAATTTTAGATGAAAACACAAGCATTTTATTATACAGTCCAGCGGCCACCACCGTTTTTCTTTTCAATCAGATGAAGCAAATTTTGATAAGTCAGAATCTTTTCCATGAGAAATGTTTTGTGTTCCAAAAGTAAGTCTCGTCTTTCTGGAATGGATTCACCGCCGCTGTTTACCAATAATGATACATACGGAGGTATAAGCCCCTCTTTTTCATAATAGCGCAGAGTGTCTTTCGACAACTCTAATTTTTTGGCAACTTCACTGGCTGAATATGTCATTGTTAATCACTCCTATTTGTTTTAAGAATAACCTATTGAGTACATTCCATGTCAACTGTAAGTTTAATTTATATTACCTATCT
>JAATEU010000411.1 GCA_015655565.1 Clostridiales bacterium | reverse complement strand
TGCTCTTTTTTCAACCTATTCTCCTTACTTGCGGCTTATTTTCCAATAAAGTGACGTGTGCATTAAAAGCGGAGGGTTTTCTTATCGTATCGGATATAATTTCCTGTACGATAAAAAAATAGAAACCCCCTGTGTTAAACACCGTTGTTTCTATCTTTTTATTCTCCTATTAAATTTCCAGGGTACTATTCACTAAAAACCTTTAAAGCTTCCAGAAAATCATTTATCAGATCCTCACTTTTTTCAATCCCTGCGGAAATACGGAGCAGTCCGAAGGTGATTCCCATTTTAATTCTTTCTTCTTCCGGGGTATCATAATGGGAGGAGGAAACCGGATGGGCAATCGTTGTTCTGTAACCGCCTAAGGTCATGGCATAATGTGCTAAATTCAGGTTACGCATAAATAAATTAATCTTTTCCATACTATCCGGAAGGACTATGCTGAGCATACCGCCGCAATGTTCTTCATCGCCAAATAATTTCATTGCCAGGCCGTGCTGCGGATGATCCGGCAAACTTGGGTGATTCACTTTCAGAACATAAGGGGAAGCAGCCAAAGCTTTTGCTAATTTTGCGGCATTGGACATTTGTTTTTCCACACGCAGGGCCATGGTCCTCATGCCCCTCTGCACCAGCCAGGAAGTAAATGCGTCCGCTGCATTTCCAAGCAGTACCTGATACCGGTATGCTTCCTGCACGAGCTCGGCCCTTCCTGTAACTGCGCCGCAGATTGCATCGTTATGGCCGTTTGCAAATTTTGTAAGGCTGTTAACCACTAAATCCGCACCATGTTTCAAGGGCCTGATTCCTACTGAAGTCATGAAGGTATTGTCTACTACAAAAATCGCATTATTTTTATGTGCAATTTCAGCAGTACTGTCTAAATCAACAACCGTTATCATTGGATTTGATACCGTTTCCGTATATAAGATTTTCGTGTTCGGCCTGATTGCCGCTTTTATCTCCTCTAATTTAGTAAAATCAGCAAAAGTTACTTCTACTCCGTAATTCGGTAAGATCTCTTTGAATATGTCAATTGTTTCGCCATACAGTGTCATATCTGATACAATATGGTCTCCCTGTTTCACCAGGGACAGGATTGCGGTAGAAATTGCCCCCATCCCGGAAGTACAGATAATAGAAGACTCTCCTCCTTCCGAATAGGTCATTAGATCAATCAGGGCATTCCGGTTGGGATTTCGGTTGCGGTTATAGCAAAATCCCTTCTTCTCATATCTGTCATACAAGTCCTCCAAATCCTCTACGTTAAAGGCAGTCGTTAAGTAAATCGGTGCAGCCTCCGGATTGGTGGCGGGCGCATTAATATAGGCACCCTGCCTCAGGATTTCCGTTTCAAAAGAAAATTCCCTGTCCGTATTTTTAAAAATTTCCATAGTCAGTTCCTCCATTCCAGATACTATTTAAAAACTTCCAAAGCCTGCATAAAATCCGCAGTTAAATCCTCCGCATCCTCAATACCGCAGGAAACTCTCATCGTTCCGTAAGAAATACCCATCTTTTTCCTTTCCGCTTCCGGAACATGATGATGGGAAGAGTGTACGGGATGGGATAAGCTGGTCCGTATGCCGCCTAAAGTAGGGGCATAGTGGGCAAGCCGGAGACGGTTCATAAACTGATTAATCTTTTCCTTATCGTCGGGCATGTCAAAACTTAACACTCCGGTCATATGATTATCATCCTTAAAAATCTTCTTTGCAAGCTCATGCTGCGGATTTGATTTTAAAGAGGGATGGTTCACTTTCAGTACAACCGGGCTTGCTTCCAGCGCCCCTGCAAGCTTAGCCGCATTTTCCATCTGTTTATTGACACGGAGATGAACCGTCTGCAAGCCCTTGAACACCGTCCATGCCGTATAGGGTTCGGCAGAAGTACCTGTCAGCATCCGGATCTCCTGGATGCGGCTGAACAGATTATAATCTTTCACGGTTATGGAACCTGCCAGGGCATCACTGTGGCCGTTCAAAAATTTTGTTAAGCTGTTTATTACGATATCCGCTCCCAAAGATAGGGGTTTTACTGCCAGCGGTGTTGTAAAAGTATTATCAACCATAAGCCACGCACCGGCTAAGCATGCAATCTTAGCGATTTCTTCAATATCCGCGATTACATCCGTCGGATTTGAAACGACTTCCGTATATAACATTTTCGTATTTGGCTTTATTGCCGACCTTAACAGTTCTAAATCAGTGAAATCGACAAAATCCACCTCCACGGAGCATTTCCTGACCAACTGGTTTATCGCATCAAAGGTTTCACCGTAAATATAGGAATTACAAATGAAATGATCCCCCGGGTTTAATAAAGAGAAATAGGTTGTCGTAATTCCTCCCATTCCGGAGGAAAAAATCAATGAATGGCTTCCCAGTTCCAGGAAGGATATGGCTTCCGCCAGGGCTGTCCTGTTCGGATTCCTTGTCCTGACATAGGTATACCCTTTTTCTGAATAAGTTTTATCAACATCATCCAAATCCCCCATGGTAAAAGCCGTAGTATTAAATAATGGAAATGCCTCCGGTGTCATAGCAAGCCCCTTCAGCTTATGTCCTTCATATAATATTCTTGTAGCTTCACTAAAGCTTCCTGAACTCATTTATATTCCTCCAATCTTTGCTGGCCAGCAGTTTTATCTGTTTTTTTGCATTATAAACTCTATACCGGGAACAGAGTCAACCTATAATCCCATCTTTTTTTAGTCAAATCGGATATTCCGGATCCGCTGCCGCTGCCTGCGAGGTTAAAATCTTTTACCTAATTCCTTTTGAAACTTAACTCCTTTATGGATAAAAGCTTCTTTATTTCACGTTTATTTTCATAATACTGAAATTCACCGTCAAATAATTTAAAATCCATAAAAATGGCTTCTTCCCAATTTTTATCATAAGCTTTTCTGAAATATTCCCCTGCTCTCTTTTTATCAATGGAACAGCCTCCTTTGCCATCCCGATATACCGGGGACCAGTGTCGGCACATGGGTTTTGGTATGCCGGAACACCCTATTATATAATAACAACAATAAAGTGGTGTATATTTTACATCTTCGTAAAATACACAGCCACTTTAAGTTTTTATTATTATAAAACCTATAACTGCTATAGAGTCAACCCCTTTTTTTATCATCATTTATCAAAATCTGAATCTCATAAGGACAATTATGATATTCTTTCAGATTATCCTCATGTTCATTGGCAATTACATAAGCAGGCCGCTCTTGAAAACTACTAAAATATTTCTTGATTAAGTCCGAATTCCAGTCATCCGTGCAGATCCGGGCACGGAAACACAGGTACTCTCCTGCCGGCAGTTCTTTATATCTTTGGGGCTCCAGTTCCGTCTTATCTTTAATATAAATGAAATATTCTTTCCTGCAGAATCTCTTTTTTAACAGTTCTTCAAAATCTGCAATATAACCGAATTGTCTTAAGAACCGGACATTGGACATAACCGGCTGTGACCTTAAGGAAACAAGTCTTGTTTCAACTGACTCTATGGTATCTTCTTTTCTGAATTCAATACTTAAAATGTACCTCTTATCTAAATGCTTTATATATGGAATATTATCCAGATGGTGGGAATTCATGAAGTTAAAATAATCAATGTACCAGCCGATATCTTCACATGTTTCCTGAAGTTTTTTCATTTCATTTTCAATACGCTTTTTCTGTTTTCCCAGATAATAAGTCAGTTTATTAATATCGCCGTTTTTTAAAACATCATCTATCTCACTTAAGGAAACTCCCAAATTCCTCAAATATTTTATCCGGTCAATATAATGAAATTGCTCAAAAGAATAATAGCGGTAACCTGTATTCGAATCAACGTATTGAGGTTTCAATAATTCTAAATTGGAATAGTTTCTCAATGTTTGAACCGAGATACCCATTATTTTTGCTGTCTCACCAATAGAATACAATCCATCCACGTTAGCCACCTCCTTTTTTAACAGCACTCCCGGTAACCTTCACGGCTGTTGTTACAAAAACCCGGTCCCAAAGAGATTAAAAAAAATCATACCTTACTTTATTACGGTTTTCAAGGTTAATTTATACCATTGCAGCAGTATTAAATCCCTATTGCAAAAAAGACCGGGCAATGGATGCTCCCATTAATCCTGCACCAACAATTACAGCCTTCTTAATATCATAGGTTTTCATCGTATATTATTCCTTTGCATCACTTATTACTGATTTTGCTGTATTATATACTCTGCCATAAATATAGAGTCAATCTGTAAAACTAAAAATATCTGCATTTCTATGAGGATTCCTTTTAAGATAATGTGATAAACATTTTTGGGAGTTATAATGACTTAGGGGTTCTTACCCTGCAAGCCCTCTTAATTTATACCCGTGCAGGACACGCAGGTGGGAGCAGATAGAAACATGAAAAGTGCCTGCAATACTTCAACAGACTGAATGAAATAAATGGTAGAGCCAGGCATTCCCGGCAAAATAAAGGCATCTATTACTAATTCCATGCAGGATTTATAAGGAGGAAGCCAGTGTATCAAAATCCATTATTCTTACCATATCACGATCAACCTCAATAAGTCCGTCCTCCTGCATTTTTATCAACTCTCTGGAAAGGGAAGGTCTTGTTACATTCAGATAAGCGGAAAATTGCTCCCGGTTCATATTCAGCCGGACATATTTTTTATTATTGCAGTTTTCCAGAAGGTATTTTGTTATTTTCCGTCTTAAACTTCCGCTGGTCAGCAGTTGTACTTTATTATTCAAAAAATATGCCTTTTGTGCCAGGATTCCCAACATATTCCGAATGATAACGGAATGGGCATTACAGGCTTTATCGCAGGTGGAAAAAAAGTATTCCTTGGGTATTGCTAGGACAGTGGAATCTGTATTGGCAAGTGCATAATAATTATAATCCGCTTTATTTAAAAAAACGTAAACCTCTCCGAATATATCTTTCTCTTCAATATTGGCAACAATATATCTTCTTCCATCCGGCGTATCCTTACATACGGCCACGGAACCCTGAAGCAAAACATACAAAGCTTTCGGCGGGTCCGTCTGACCGAATATAATTTGGTTTTTTTCGTATTCTTTCATTTTTGCATTGGAACATCTTAAACACATTTCAATTTCTTCCCGGGTTAAACCTTTAAAAAGAATATTATTTTTTATTATTTCTGTCATTTCAACTCCCATTGAATTCACACCCGCCTGCATGGCATATCCGAGGCCTGCTTTGGATACTTTACTGCGTCCTGAACTTTATTTTTTTCTTACATACTTACAAAATGCGTATTCAATATTATAATAAGTACGCTCTTCCGATTCGGCCTCAATGATCCAGTCCTGTCTCTCATCTAAATTAGGGAAATACGTATCCGCCTGATATGCATAATCTATTTTTGTAACATGAGCTGCATCACAATAATCCAGCATCTGGTTATAAATACCGGCTCCGCCTATTACATATACATCTTCTGATTTGTAATCCCTGACCATATTCATTGCCTCTTCAATACTGTGAACCACAATGGCATCCTTGACGGCAAAATCCGGTTTTGAAGTTATAATAATATTGGTTCGGTTTTTTAAAGGCCTGCCTCCGGGAAAAGTTTCTAAGGTATTTCTTCCCATTATGACCACCTTATTCATAGTTTCCTCCCGGAAAAAACGCATATCTTCAGGTATACTGATTAACAGTTTATTTTGATAACCAATGGCCCAATTTTTATCCACTGCAACAATTAAATTCATACTTACCTCTTTTCTTTTTATAAGTAATTTAAACTACGGTTCCGTCTTTTATAGGAATACGTTCAGCCAGTTATAAACACCGGTGGGAATATGATAATAAATCTCCTGTGGAATTCATTATCATATTCCTGCACTTATACCGCCACCGGAATATTTTCAATTTTAGGACCTGTTACATAATTATCCAGCCTGAAATCTTCCACCGTAAATTTATAAAAATCCTTTATATCCGGATTCATCCAAAAGGTAGGCGCATCATGGGCAGGTCTTGTAAGCATTTCCTCAATGATTGGAATATGCCTGTCATAAATATGGGCATCTGCTATTACATGAACTAATTCACCCACCTCCATGTCACAAACCTGGGCTAACATATGGACCAAAACTGCATATTGGCATACATTCCAATTATTTGCCGCTAATATATCCTGGGAACGCTGGTTTAAAATGGCATTTAATTTAAGCCTGTCACTATCCTTGGCTTTCGCAACATTAAAGGTCATGCTGTAGGCACAGGGATACAGGTTCATTTCGTGAAGATCCTGATGCACATAGATATTGGTCATAATACGGCGGCTATAGGGATTGTTTTTTAAATCATAAATCACCCGGTCAACCTGATCCATTTCCCCTTCTTTGTATTTATGCTTTACTCCTAACTGATAGCCGTAGGCTTTACCGATAGAGCCGGTTTCATCTGCCCAGCTGTCCCAGATATGACTGAGCAGTTCCTTTACATTATTGGATTTCTTCTGCCATATCCATAATATTTCATCGATACAGCTTTTAATTGCTGTCCTTCTTAAGGTAATAGCCGGAAATTCCACGGATAAATCATAACGGTTTACCACGCCGAATTTTTTAATGGTATAAGCGCTTGTGCCATCCTCCCACTTTGGGCGGACCTTTTCACCCTCTGTGCTGACACCGTTTTCTAAAACATCCTTACACATATCAATAAATATTTTATCTGCCAAACTCATGATTCGTCTCCTTTAACTGTTAGAACAGGCACCGTATCCGGAGCATCTGATACTAAGCCTGTTTTCCTACCGCAATTATATCATCATACCTGAAATCGGTCAAATTAATAAACACTTTTTAATATAGATACCAGGACAAACACCGGAAGGAAGCAACGAAAATAACTATAAAACAAGATAAGCAGCCAACAGACGGGTAATGTGTAAAAAGAGAGCGTCAACTTCAAAACAGGACGCTCTCTTTCTATGTTTGAAATATTACATTGACACACATAGTAATATGTGATATGATGTTGTTAAGGAGGTAGATGCTGTGAACGATTCAATTAGCAGTGATTTGATTCGTGGGCATATTGATACAATAATCCTGCGAGTCTTAATGGATAGTGATAACTATGGGTATGAAATCATAAAAACTATTGGCTTAATCAGTAATCGTTTATATGAATTAAAAGAACCATCACTCTATACCAGCCTGAAAAGATTAGAAAAAGCAAATTTAATACAATCCTATTGGGGTGATGAAAGTCAAGGCGGGCGGCGTAAATATTATAAAATTACAAAGCCAGGAGAAGAAACCTATAATAAATCTGTTGCCGATTGGAAGGTAGCAAAAGATTTAATAAGCCAACTAATTGAAAGGAATCATGCACAATGAGTGAGTTGAAAAATTATGTTGATAGCTTGTTCAGTAAGTATAGAAAAACTAAAAATATAGATGAACTGAAAGCAGAGATACTTAGCAATCTTGAAGCAAAAAAATCGGATTTGATTGCAAGCGGACTTGATGAAAAAACTGCAATTCAGAAAGCCAAAGACAGCATAACAAACATTGATAATCTAGTAGATGGCAACAAGAATATATATATTAATCAATACAAATTGGAAAGTTTGCAGCAATCATTACTTTATCTTGTTATTGGTTGGATTGTTACCATTCCGTTTACTTTATTTGCTGATTTTATTCCCATAAACCTATTGCTGTTTTGTTCAATCATAGTTGTGGGCATTGTCTATTTTTGCATAGCAGCAAATAAAGCTAAGAGCGGTATAGAAAAACAGCAGTATGTAAATATCAATCGTTATATTAAGCTGGGGAAAACTGCATGGTTGATTTGGGGTATCTTTGTTACAGTTTGCGTTTTGATTGTAACCGGATTGTATTTTAGCAGCAATATATGGTTTTCAAAACCTATCCGTATAGATGGGCCGTATAATTTCGCTTTAATGGCAATAAGGTATTTTGCTCCTTTTGTTACCGTTATTATACCGCTTATAATACAGAAACTCCCTAAACTTATATTAAAACACGAAGTAGGTGAAAGTAATGAAGAATAAAAACAAACTGATTATTGGATTACTGATGGCTGGTATTGCACTCTTTAGCATCGTGCAGTTTGTTATTGTTCCCCAATATAATGCTAAGGAAGAACAGTATTTATCAGCGCAATTAGAGGCAACTACACATGATATAAACTATATTCTGCCTTATAAGAACGAATACATGGGCAATAACTCAAATACTATCAATCTATTTTGGCATCTCCCGCTTGCAACATCTGAAATGAAATTCCAATTAGTTTCTGATAGTTTTACAGTGCAAATTGATTACCAAGATATTTTGCTTAATGTTGGCAATGAGAGCATGAGCCATAAATCATTTGCCGCATTTGGCTCTACGGATGAACTCAATGAGATATATGAAAATGAAGTAAAAAAATCTTTGATTTATAACTCAACTGCCGCTTTTGCTCTTATTGATAATTTAGAGTATATTATCTACCGCTTTTCTGATGTGTCCTATAAAGTTGGTCGTGAGGAAATTGAAGCACTTTATATTGATTTTGCCAGCATTCTTAACGAAACCAACTGGAAAAATGAAGTGCAGAATAACTTGAAAGATAACAGCTATGTGGCAGATATTGCAAAAGAGATATTGAATGAACTGGAATAGTTTCTAGAAAAACACCCTACCAAAGCTATAAAAAAAACGTGGCTTTGGTAGTAATTTTCCATGTCCATAATATAACCAAACGATGGTTTTGAAAGAAACCGTCGTTTTCCATTTCTTCGGAAGGCTTAATAAAGTGCGCTCATTTCTTAATGAGCATTCCCGCAACCATACCGATAAGCATACCAAAACTGATACCATAAGAAAGCGGCACAACTCCTATTGAACCCAGCACGGTTCCAAAGCACATTCCCAAAGACATCCCAATAGACAAATAATTGTCCTCACCGTCGGTATTATGTGGATTCGCTTCATCTGGATTATTTTGCTTTTTCGCATTCGATTTTTTCTTTTTTCTGCTGAAATTAACTACAATAAGGACAACTGCAATTCCGATAAACACCCACGGCAAAGCCGCAGATAAAAAGCCAATCATTTCACTATCCTCCCCTAAATTATCTGTTTACAACTCCAACTAATAACGTCGAACAACTCCGAGATTGAAAAGCTGACCCCTCCAATCGTCCATGAGTTCATTGAAAAATCATCATCCATGAGCCGGAACAGGCGCGGGGAAACCGCCGCCCGCCATAAGCTGCCTGCTTCCTTTAGGACACTGTCTTAAAGCACCTGATTATTTCACACTAACCGGCTGAGCCTCCACAAAGCCCTTGATATTGGAGGCATTGGCATATTTCCTGTATTGCCCGTCTTTTACAATAACAAGAGTAGGTGCCTGCATAATTCCATACTTATGGGTAAGTTCCGGGTTATCCTCAGCATCCACTGTTATATAAGGATAATCACCAAGGAATTCCTTCGCCATCTTACAATTCGGACAGGTCTTGGCTGTAAAAAGATAGGCTGCAGTTTCATGGGAATCTGCTGCTGCTATTTCCTCCATATACGCGGAAATATCCTCGTGGTCACAGCCCTGTCCTACGGGATTATATCTTGAATGCTCCAGCTCATAGAGCTTTCTGTTTTTATATTCCTGCGTCTTACCTTCATTCCAATTCAGTACCGGACGGTAATAACCGGTTATACGGCTGTATACTTCCGCACTTTGGCCGCATTCAGGACAGGCAAATTGTTCTCCGCTTAAATATCCGTGGTTTTTGCAGATGGAATAGGTCGGTGACAAGGTGTAATAAGGAAGCCTGTAGTTCTCGGCAATCGTGCGGACTAATTTCGCTGCTGCCTGCCAATCCGGCAGTTTCTCCCCTAAAAATGCATGGAATACGGTTCCTGAGGTATAAAGGGTCTGAAGTTCATCCTGTACATCCAAAGCTTCAAATATATCCTCGGTATAACCCACCGGTAAATGGGAGCTGTTGGTGTAGTAAGGGGTATCTCCTTCTTTTCCTGCGGTTTTAATAGCCGGCCAGCGTTTCCTGTCATGTTTCGCCAGACGATAGCTGGTAGATTCCGCCGGTGTAGCTTCTAAGTTATATAAATCGCCATATTTCTCCTGGTAATCGGATAAACGTTCCCTCATATGGTTTAAAACTTTTACGCTGAAGGCCTGGGTAGCCGGATCCGTCATATCTTTGCCTAACCATTTTGCATTTAAACCAACCTCATTCATGCCAATCAGACCAATGGTTGAAAAATGGTTTTCAAAGGTTCCCAGGTAACGCTTCGTATATGGGTACAAGCCTTCCTGCAGCAGTTTTGTGATAACATCCCTCTTCACCTTTAAAGAACGGGCTGCTATATCCATCATGCGGCCCAAACGCTTAAAGAAATCTTCTTCCGAAACTGCCAGGTAAGCAATTCTTGGCATATTAACGGTAACAACACCAACGGAACCGGTGCTTTCACCGGAGCCAAAGAAACCACCGGTTTTCTTCCTAAGTTCCCTTAAATCAAGACGGAGCCTGCAGCACATGGAACGGACATCACCGGGTTCCATATCACTATTGATATAATTAGAGAAATAAGGTGTACCATATTTTGCAGTCATTTCAAATAACAAACTATTATTTTCCGTATCAGACCAATCGAAATCTTTCGTTATAGAATAGGTAGGTATTGGATATTGAAATCCTCTTCCATTGGCATCACCCTCAATCATTATTT
>JAATEU010000187.1 GCA_015655565.1 Clostridiales bacterium | reverse complement strand
ATCTCCTGTCTACTCTCTTTTACCAGTATTTTTCTACCGGTCGTCAGGGTTATGACCGTGTCCGGAGTTTCTTCGATGGTTTCAATTAAATCATCATTAATTGTTATATTCACACTATTCATTTTAGTTAAATTAATCATTTAACTCCCTCCTATACATAAAATGGATTCCAATATCATATAATACCACAACAGTATCATGGTGGCAAACTTAAGTTTGCCACCATGGTTTTTTTCTCAGATGACTTTACCTTTTAAGATTGATAAGTTCTTCAAGCATTGTATCTGAAGTAGTAATGATTCTTGAGTTAGCCTGAAAACCTCTCTGCGTTGTTATCATTTCCGTAAACTGTTCTGCCAAATCCACATTGGACATTTCCAGATTGCCTGTGGAAAAACTGCCGCCGTCACTGGTAACATCTTGACCAATTCCGTTAAAATCACCGGAGTTTTGGGTTTCTGCAAACAAATTGCCTCCTACCGATTCAAGACCGGACGGATTCGAAAATGATGCCACGGCAATCTGACCTAAAAGTTTACTGTCACCATTATCATAGGAACCATAGATTTTACCTGAACTATCAATGCTGATACCCGTCATATTTCCGACCTGTCTTCCTGAACCTGTACTGTCTGAAGACGAAGCCCCTTTATACCCTGCCAAAGTTGAATCGCCGCCGTCAGAAAACATAGTCAGGGATGAAAAGCCAACGTCAACGGTTTCAAAGGGATTCGGTGACGCAGTAATACTTAATTCCAGGCTTTCGCCTTCCTCCTCTCCAACACTGACAAACTTACCGGTGCTTCCATTAAACTCCAATACAGGCAGGTCGTCCGAAGTAGTTAAAGTCAATGTACCATCAGCAGCAACCGTTGCTTTATAATCAACTCCGCCAAATGAAAATTCGGTAATTGATGATTCATCATATGTAACATTTCCGTCTTCATCCGTTGACTCCGATACAAAAATGGAATCTCCATCTTCATCCGTTATATCACTTACTGAAATAGTATATTCATTTGTTGCAGTACCGGATTGTTTGATATTTAAAATTGCAGTATAACTTTGTCCCAAATTATCATAGAATTCAAACGTAACAGCCTGGCCTTCGGAATCACTTTTAATCTGTGTATCATTCATATCAATGTTACCTGTTATATATGCATTTGTAGTTGCTTCCGGTTCGGAATACAAATTCTCCGACGACATAATGTTCAACTTAGATACCGTAGTCTTTATTATTTGTGTTTCATCATTCGGATCAACCTGCCATCCCATTACGGATGCACCGCTTGAGGTACATAAGGTACCATTGCCGTCAACACCGAAAGAACCATCTCTAGTAAAGTAATTTACACCATTAACGTTAACGATAAAGAAAGAATTTCCGTCAATTGCAATATCAAGGGCATTACCCGTACTTTGGGTGGGACCTGTCTCAGTAACGGATGCAACAACAGAGGCTACACTGACTCCAAGCCCTACCTGCATGGCATTCTGCCCGGCAGTACCTGTTGTTGCGTTCGCTCCGGTTGCACTCTGAATTGTCTGATAATAAACATCTGAAAAAGTTACTGAACTGGATTTAAAACCAACCGTATTAACATTGGCTATATTATTACCTATAACATCCATCTTTGTCTGGTGCGCTCTTAATCCTGCCACTCCAGAATATAATGATCTCATCATAATAGATGACCTCCTTTTTTGTGTGCGTAAAATTCCCTTTCCGTCAGTCCAGGGTAAATGCTTCCATAAGGTCCAGCATAATTAAACATAGGCATTTGCCTGAGGCACAAGCCTTATGTTATATAATTACAGCACCGTCAATATTTGTGAATATCTTATCCTCACTGTCATTTACAGCTGTTATAACTGTATTATTTTTGATGTTGACAATAAAAGCAATATTGTCGACCATAACCAGTGATTCATTGATTCCCTTCTCCTGCGCTTTTTTGGCACCAGTTTCCAGTCTTTCCAACTGTTCATCGGACAAATCAATATTTCTGCCGGCAAGCCTTTCATTGGCGTGCTTCGAGAATTTTAATGATCCCGTTTCAGAAGCTTGCTGTTTCTCTAATATATCATTAAAACAAACTTTATTATTTTCTGAAACCTGTTTCACACTTGTACTCTTGTTTTTTAAGAGCTGCCCTGTCATTAGCTCAATTGAAGAAAAATTAGTTTGTGATATATTACTCATACAAACCTCTTTTCTGTATGGCCGAGGTTAACTCGGCTACTCCCTTGTTATACAAATTGATCACGGTAATGAAAATTATTTAATCCTGAAATCTGATTACCCCTATGCATCCATACTGTCAGCGCCTGTTTCATCAGTATCTGCACCGGTGTCCGTATCAGAATCATCATCGGAAGATGTATCTTCTACCGTAATAGATATTTTATCAGTCACAGTTGTATATAAAGAATCATTAAATACTATTATTACATTATATGTACCTTCTTCCAGGTCTGATAATGCATCTTTACTAATCGTTACCTCATCACCCTCTAATGTTACATAATCTGAATCAATGACTTCACCATCAATGATAATCGCAACTTCAGATGCTACGGTATCACCTGACCCCAGATTAACTTCAAAAGTTATATCTTCCGGATTAGCTTTGTCAAAGGTCTCCTCAACCTTTTCATTAACAGACGGCAGCCCTTGTTCCAATAGATATTCGCTGCTGATTACTTCGTATAATTGATCCATTGAATAAAGTTTTCCATCAATCGAAAGCTTAGCCTCACCGTCGGACATAACTACATAATCTACCGTTCCGCTTGTATATGTAGTGTTGCCGGATGAATCTTTTGATGAAACTACAACATCCATTCCAACCATACCGAACGCCTGGGAATTAGAAGCTACCTGATTTAAATTTTGTAACTGTTCCAATTGAGAGAAAGTTGCCAGCTGGGCAACAAACTCAGTATCAGTATTGGGATTCAAAGGATCTTGATATTGCATCTGAGTTACTAATAGTTGTAAAAATGTATCTTTATCCAATGTGTTTGATGAGCTTGACGAACTTGTCGATGTAGATGACGCAATTGTACTGCTCTCTGTAACAGGTTGTACTAAAGTGCTCATAAATTCTCCTTTCTTATTCGTTAAGCAGTATAATCAATGCTGCTTCCATTTTGGTTTATAGTTCCCATGACTGAAATTGCATCCTCCGCTGAATTTGAATATATATTACTTTCAGCTTCAATAATATGCTGCTTCTGTGAATGACCTTGCTGTTCTCTGCCATCACCACCGGAAGCCTGATTACTTTGAGCAAATGAGAAATTTGACACGGTTACTTCAATAGATTCTACCTTCAGGCCCTGGTTATTAAGATTATCACGCAAAACCTGAATATGACTTTCAATCGCTTCTTTCGCCAACATGTCCTGAGTCGTAAATTGTGCAGTTACAACTCCATCTTTTGATACCACCGTTAAATTGATTTTACCTAAACTTTCAGGATTTAACTGCAGTTCCATGGATGTCTGCCCAGGCTTAATCACTATTTTGATCTGCTCTAAAATCTGATTTGTTATTTCCTGCATCTGCCTTACATTAGCAATCTGTTCAGTAAAATTTAAATTGTTCTCATTCCCTTTTACGGCCAGATTCTGTATAAACGTCTCTACTGATGATGGTGTTTTTGCATTTGCTTCTTTGTTATTTGAATCAGAAGTGTTCGAATCAGAAGTACCCGAATCAGAAGTGTTCAAATTATTTTCTTTTACTTCGGTATCTCCAATTTTATGTATCTCCAAAGTTATATCACTCTGCTGATTCGCTGATGTACTGTTCAAGCCTTCTTCAGACACTTCCTGCGCTGTATTTAATTGAACAGGCCGTGTACCATCCGTATCAGCTTTTTTGTTTTGATACTGACTCAAAAATACTGTTAAGTCTTCCCGGGATATCTGCGCATTTTGTTCCAGCTGCAAATTATCAACTGCCTGTATTAATTGTTTCAGTGAATTTTCCAGATTTTCATCCGTTAAAACTGCAGAAATATCATCGGCTCCATTTACCTGTAAAACCAGTTGCTTCAGGTTATCAGTATTTAACAAATCGAGAGTAGAAATTCCTAAGGCTTCCATCGCTTTTTCCAGTTCTTCTTTTGTAATACCAAGACTGGATTCAACTGTATTTTGCAGCATTGCAAGCAGCTCTTCAATCCTTTTGGAACTGGCTGTTAAATCCCGGCTTTCATCCTCAATACCATCAACTTCTTGATTATCAGACGCTTCCGTTACTTTATCCGTTACAGATGAATTGGAATCTTTCTTAACAGTTTTTGCTTCCTTATCAGTGTTTTGCTTAGCACCCGTTAACCCGGTATCTTCTGTCACTTTTTTATTGTTATTGCTGCTATTACCCCTTTCATCTACGGAACTGCTTTTACTGTCCATCACACTGCTGAATTCATTACCTGTACTTTTTTGTTTCGTGGCAGATGATTTGCTTGCCGTAACATTACTAAGTAAATCAATTACCTGTGCCTTTACATTTTGGGTCATCATTATCATCTCCTCCTTTCTTTCGTATTATTTATACTTAAGTGATATATTATAAAAAATATACCGACATAAGTTCAAAAAGTCAATTACTGTCACTGCTGTCATTATTATTACTGCTGCTTACAGCATTATCAGCATCCATATCGAACATCTTTTTCGTAATTTTTGCTGCTGCTGTTGGATCCATTTCGGCTAAAATAAGAGAACTTTCCGCCGGTTTCATGACTAACAGCATTTGTGATACTAAGTCAATATCAGCAGTCATCGTTCCAAGAATAGCTGCGGCATCAGCCGGTTTCATTTTTCTGTAAATATCTGCTTTTTCTGTAATTTCTTCCGTATACTGCGCCTGTTCTATTACCTGCCTGTAAATTTCCTCCGCATTGGCAGAATCAATGCTTTCATAATAGGCTTTATATTCTTCTATATCCGGTGCCTCTTCCGCAAAAACTACATTTTCATCAAATTCTTTCACTCTTTCTTCAAAAGTCAGCTGATTCTCTTCAAATACTTTCAGCCTGTCAACTTCTGCCTGTAATTCCTGAACTAAATCAGTATCTGACGTATTGTTTTCTGCTAAGGTTTCATTCAGTACTTCTAATTCCTTAATTCGGGCGATAGCTTCCTCAAGAGTAGTATATGGATAATCGTTTTCATATGCTATCTGTTCATCCGGGACATCGGGCAAAATTTTATTAATAACAGGTACATCCTTCAATAACGGTCTAAGAATCGTATTACCAAATCCTCCTACATCTAATTTAATCAGAATTGCAAAGACAGCCAGCCAAATGATAACGATAAAAAATACGATTATGACTGGTATTAATTTTTTTCCCGTACTTTTTTCATTTTCAGTATTATCAAGTTGCTCCGTGTTATCAAGTTGCTTATTTTTTCTTGCCATTATCTTTCCTCCTGGTAATCGGTAGGATTATTGTATTTAAAACTGACTAATTCATCTATTTCTTTCCTTTGCTCCGACTCATATTCTATGAAAAAATTGTTTAAAGCATTTTCTCTCAGATTTTCATGAGTTTTCCTTTCCAGCATTGCTGCATTCAAACGAATACGGGCATTTTCCAATTGCTGTTCGGCCTTCTTTACAGCAATTAGCTGCAGTTTTATATGATACTTGGTGATTTCTACGGCTTCCTCACATTTTTGGATATCACACAGCTTTAAATCTGCCTGGATTAATTTCCTTATTCTCCCCTGATACTTGACAATTTTTAATCTCAAGGCAAATAATTTTCCTTCTTCTTCATTAAGCTTCATTTGTGCGATACCATAGGATGCCTTTGCCTGTTCTTCCAATTTATATTTAATATTTAAAATGTTTTCTAATTTATAGATAAATTTAGTCATTCATTCACCTATTCCTGAAATATCTTTACTAAAGAATCAATGATTTGGTTAAAATCCAGTTTATCATTAATGTCCTGCTCAAGAAACTTATTTATTTCTTCAATTTTTGATATGGCATAATCAATATTTTTATTGGATCCGTTTTTATATGCACCTATATTAATTAAATCTTCTGCTTCACTATAGGTAGCCAATACCATTTTCAAATTACCAGCCGCCGCCTTATGTTCAGCAGTAACAATAGAAGACATGACACGGGAAATACTCTGCAATACATCAATGGCGGGATAATGATTCGTATTGGCCAGCTTTCTGGTAAGCATAATGTGCCCATCCAATATCCCCCTT
>JAATEU010000558.1 GCA_015655565.1 Clostridiales bacterium | reverse complement strand
TTGGGAGCGCCACCGTAATCTGTTCTGATAAAACCGGCACGTTAACACAAAATAAGATGACGGTAAGCGCATTAGCTTCCATTCATGGGAAGGAACCATCCGATACCGCATTCAGCCAATTCCTATTATCACTTGCCGCTTTCTGTAATGATTCCAGTCTGCAGGTCACCGGTAAAGGAAAACATACCGCCATTACCGCTACGGGAGAACCAACTGAAAAAGCCCTGATAATGGCCGCTTACCACATTGATTTACTTAAACCTAAATTAGATGCCGGTAATCCAAGAATTTTTGAAATTCCCTTTGATTCTGCCAGAAAACTGATGACCACTGTACATAAAAATCCTTCCGGAAACATCCGCAGCATTACCAAAGGTGCATTTGATGTCCTGATTGCCAGATGCACCTGCATTTACCAGAAGGGGAAACAACTTCCTATTACTAAAATCCATCAGCAATACTTAAATAAATTAAATCAAAGTATGGCTGAACGTGCACTCCGGGTAATCGCTATTGCATATAAGGATTTGCCTTCTGAAAATATACTGCACAGTATGACTGCATATAAGGATTCCAATATTGGAATGTTTCATCAGCTGGAAACGGGGTTAACTCTGGTAGGCCTTATCGGAATGATGGACCCTCCCAGAAAGGAAGTGACAGAGGCTGTATTAACCTGTCAGATGGCAGGTATCAAGCCAATTATGATTACCGGCGACCACATTACGACCGCATGTGCGATTGCAAAAGAATTAGGTATCCAGTCTTCTGCTGATTTAGCTATGACCGGTGCGGAATTATCCGGGATGGATCAGGATACTTTAATTGAACAGATTCCCCGTTACCGGGTATTCGCCAGGGTATCTCCGGAACATAAAGTAAGGATTGTAAAAGCTTTTCAGGCACGGGGCGAAGTAGTCGCCATGACCGGTGACGGAGTAAATGATGCACCTGCCCTGAAAGCTGCAGACATTGGCTGTGCCATGGGAATTACCGGAACAGACGTAGCAAAAAATGCAGCCGATATGATACTTACCGATGATAATTTTGCAACTATCGTATCAGCTGTACGGGAAGGCCGGGGTATTTATGATAATATTAAGAAGGCAATTCATTTTCTGCTCTCCTGCAATATCGGTGAAATCATAACAATATTTGCTGCAATCCTGTTAAACCTTCCCTCACCGCTCTTAGCCGTCCAACTGCTTTCGGTCAATCTGGTAACGGATTCCCTGCCTGCCATATCCCTGGGTGTAGAACCGTCCGCCAGGGATATTATGAAGAAAAAGCCCGTTCCCCCAAATAAAGGTATGTTCGCGGACGGATTAGTATTTAAGATAATAATCGAAGGCATATTAATCGGTTTTTTATCCTTATTGGCGTTTATCATAGGGATAAGGGTTTATGACAGCCAAAGTATTACCGACGCTGTTTTGCGCCATGGCAGTACGGTGGAAATAGCCGCCAATATTACACCATACATAGGCCGCACCATGGCTTTTGCCGTATTAAGCTTATCCCAGCTGTTTCATTCCTTTAACATGAGAAGTGAGTATTCCCTGGCAAAAATCGGCTTATTTTCTAATATAAAGCTGCTGCTGTCCTTTATTATATGTTCCTTCCTGCAAATCATAGTTATATCCGTTGAACCTCTGGCTGCCATATTCAAAGTAGTACCCTTAAATGCAGCACAATGGTCCGTCGTACTTGTATTATCTTTTATGCCAATTGTTGTGGTAGAAATACAAAAAGGAAAAAAGTAAACCGAACGGTGTAATCCTGCATCGCTGGACATACAATATAATAAAAAACGCCCGTGAAACATAAAATGAACCCTATGAAATATTTTCAGTTAAAGGTTTTTTTAACCGTCCATCTTATAGGGTTCATTTATACTTCACGGATGTTTTTTATTATTTTACCATATGGCAGGAAACAAAATGTCCTGTTGTTATCTCTCTCAAAAACGGTTTTTCTTTCGTACAAATATCACAGACCTGGGGGCACCGGCCGGCAAAATTACATCCTTTGGGAATATTAATGGGGCTGGGAACATCACCGCTTAAAATCTGACGTACTTTTTTAGCCTCCTTATCCGGATCGGGAACGGGAACTGCAGATAACAAAGCCTTTGAATAAGGATGCAAGGTATTGGCATAAAGTTCACCACTGGCAGCAAGTTCAACAATATTGCCTAAATACATTACTGCAATTCGGTCACTGATATATTTTACTATATTTAAATCATGTGCAATAAAAAGATATGTTAAATTAAACTCTTTTTGTAAATCATGCAGAAGGTTTATAATTTGCGACTGAATGGATACATCCAATGCGGAAATCGGTTCATCACACACAATAAACTCAGGCTCTATTGCAAGGGCCCTTGCAATACCGATACGCTGACGCTGGCCGCCTGAAAATTCGTGAGGAAAACGGTTGGCATGTTCTTTGTTCAATCCAACCAGTTCCAGTAATTCATAAACCCTTTCCTGTCTTCTCTTTTTATCATACATTTTATGAATAATCATTCCCTCTTCTATAATGGAACCGACTGTCATGCGGGGATCCAAAGAGGAATAAGGATCCTGAAAAATTATTTGTGCCATTTTTGAATAAGAAAACAATGTTTTTTTATTTAAGTGAATGGATTCTTTTCCATGATAGGTTAATTGTCCGTGTGTCGGCTGATAAATCCCCATAACTACTTTGCCAAGGGTGGATTTCCCGCAGCCTGATTCACCAACCAAACCTAATGTTTCACCTTTCATTATATCAAGTGATACCTGTTCAACCGCCTTTAGTGTTCCTTCTGAAACTTTAAAATATTTTGAAATATCATCAAGAACTACCAGTTTTTTATTTTCCATCTAATTTTTCACCCCCTCCAATTCAGCCGGACAATTTTCATAATGCAGCCAACAGGCTGCCACATGGCCGCCGTCAATAATAAATTCCGGCGGTAAATCCGTCTGGCATATTTTCATGCAATTAGAACATCTGCTGGCAAAACCACAGCCTGCCGGAGGATTTAATAAATCCGGAGGTGTGCCCGGAATCGATACAAGTCTTATGCTTCGGTCCATATCCGTATCCGGCAGGCTTTTAAGCAAAGCCCTTGTATATGGGTGGGATGGGTGATAAAATATATTCTTTGCCGTTCCCGTTTCAACTATTTTACCTGCATACATAACCGCAACACGGTCAGCTACACTGGCAACAACACCAAGATCATGGGTTATTAATATAATTGCCGTATTGGTTTTTTGCTTTATCTCTAATAATAAATCCATAATCTGTGCCTGAATGGTAACATCCAATGCAGTTGTCGGTTCGTCTGCAATTAATAATTTCGGTGAACTGGAAAGTGCCATGGCAATCATGACCCTCTGCCTCATGCCGCCGGAAAATTCATGGGGATACTGCCTGGCACGCTGCTTTGCATTAGGAATATTTACGGTTTCTAAAAGTCTGATTGCTTCCTTATTTGCTTCTTCCTTTGATAATTTCTGATGATGGCGTATTGCTTCCGTCAGCTGTTTCCCAACCTGCATGGTAGGGTTTAAACAGGTCATGGGGTCCTGGAAAATCATACTGACTTCCTTTCCCCTGATTTTCATCATTTCTTTTTCCGATGCCCTGACAATGTCATGTTCTCCTAAAAGGATATCCCCATGTGCAATCCTTGCAGGCGGCATGGGATTTAATTTCATAATGGTCTGGGCCGTAACGCTTTTGCCGCAGCCGCTTTCTCCGACAATTGCCAGTACTTCTCCTTCATGGATATCAAAGGAAATCCCCCGTACTGCTTTTACTTCCCCTGCATAGGTATCAAAGGATACCCTTAAATCCTTTATCTGTAATATTTTATTCATCCCTTTACCTCCTTAACTTTGGATCAAATGCATCACGTAAACCATCCCCTAATAAGTTAAAGGACAACATGGTAATACTAATATAGAGGGCGGGAATAATTAACTGGGACGGATATATCTGAAATACCTTGACACCGTCATTTGCTAAAGTTCCCCAGCTTGCATGGGGTAACGGAACACCAAGTCCGATAAAGCTTAAAAAAGCCTCCGTAAAAATTGCACTGGGAATTGCCAGTGTTATATTTACTATAATAATACTTAAGGTATTGGGAATTAAATGTTTAAAAATAATCCGCTTGGTATCCGCTCCCATAACCTTTGCCGCAACCACATAATCCTGCTGTTTTAAGGCCATTATCTGCCCCCGTACAAGACGTGCCATACCTGTCCAGCCAACGGCAGCATAGGCAATAACCATTGTCATGACACCGGCCGGTAAAACCATCATTAAAAGGATTACTATAATCAGATATGGAATTCCATTAATAATTTCTATAATTCTCATCATGATATTATCCAACATTCCGCCGATATATCCGGAAATTCCGCCATAGATAATACCAATGATAACATTAATGAAAACTGCCGTAAAAGAGATAAAAAGTGAAGTTCTGGCACCGGACCATACACGTGTAAATATATCACGCCCAAGGGTATCGGTACCAAACAGATGGATATGCCCGTCCACCGGATCCTTAAAACCCATACTAATGTTAGTGTGTGTTAAATGCTGTTCACTTATGGTATAAGGTGAAACAATGGGAATAATAACAGCCAGAATACTTATCAGAACTATGGCAAAGAGGCAGAACACCGCTATCTTATTTTTAAAGAGACGTTTCATCGCATCTCTCCAATAACTGGTACTGGGCCTTGTGATTCCTTCGCTTTCAGACACATTGGCCCCAACCCATTCAAAACGACCTTTTTCAATTCTATCCATTTTATTACTCCTTCCCTTCTACCAGTTTTACACGGGGATCAATGAATCCGTACAGCAGGTCCACAATTAAATTGGCTGCAACCAGGAACACGCCATAGAATAAAGTAATGCCTGAAATCATGGTATAATCCCTGTTTTGTATGCTTATGACAAAAAATTTACCCATACCGGGAATTGAAAATATATTTTCAACAACAAATGCCCCGGTTAATACGGATGCCGCAATCGGGCCTAAAACCGTTATTACCGGCATGATTGCATTACGGACGGCATGTTTTATGATAATCTTTTTCTGTGATAAGCCTTTAGATTTTGCTGTTTTAATGTAATCCTGACCCAGTGTGTCCAACATACTGGTCCTCATCAGCCTTGACACGGTAGCCAGGGAACTGAAACTTAAAGCAAAGGATGGAAGTATTTTACTTAAAGCCGTATTCCAGCCGGTAATCGGGAAGAATTTAATACCTGTTAATTCAAATAATTTTAATCCCAGGAAATATTGCAGAAGTGCACCAATAATAAAGCTTGGTACCGATACGCCGATAACTGCAAGTAACATAGCTGCGGTGTCCCATTTCGTACCTCTTTTTACCGCTGCCACGACTCCTAACAATATTCCGGTTATGGCGGCAAAAATCAAGGACCGGATTCCCAAATCAAAAGAATATGGAAATGCCTGGGCTATTATATCATTAATAGACCGGTTATAATACATGGATAAGCCTAAATCACCTTTAAAAATATTTTTCACATACATTGCCAACTGCACTATCATGGGTTTATCAAGACCATATTTTTCATTTAAAGCTTTTAAAGTAGTTTCCGGTACTACTTTTTCCCCTAAAAAAGGATCACCTGGCAACAAACGCATCATAAAAAACGTCAAAGCGACCAAAACAAGCAAGGTTAAAAAAGCATATAATAATCTTTTTCCGACATATTTAACCATATGCAGTCCCCCTTTCTAATCTCTGATTAATTCCATACGAAATATTAATATGTAAAATTATTTATTTTAAAAGAATTGATATCCTATATTACTTTAAAAAAATTAAAAGTAATATAGGATGGCAATTCTAAGATTTCTTTTTTAATTTGTCCCATACTATTTTTACACAAGGGAAGTGCGGGTTGTATATAACAAGCCCGCACTATCCTTTTATAATGATACTATTTGGGTTCCATTTATTATTTTAATGTAACATAACGGTAATTCATATCCTGGAAAGCAGTTCTACGTACACCGGAAGCAATCTTACCGCTTACGACATAATCTTTGGCTCTCCAATATATAGGACCAATCGGTAAATCCTGCATTAATATTTTTTCAAGTTCCGTTAAGTAACCAAAACGGGCTGTCGGATCTAATTCAGCACGTACTTTATCTAATAAATCATCATAAGCAGCATTTGAATAACTTGTATGGTTGTTGCCATTTCCGGTTTCAAACATATCAAGAAAGGTCATAGGATCATTGTAATCAGGCCCCCAGCCTGCAAATACGATGGAAAAGTCTTTGTTTGTCATTTTTTCAATTCTGCTCTTAAACGGCATGGATTCAACTTTTAAGTCAATACCAAGATTTACTTTTAATTGTTCCTGGACAAATGCCGCATAAAGAACAGCTGAATCCGTATCATCACTTATCATGGTAAGCTCTACCGTATCAACACCAAGTTCTTCCAAGGCTTTTGCATAGTAATCCTTAGCCTTGTCTGCATCAAATGCAGGAATCAAAGCACCTACTTCGTCAGCAAATGATCCGTTTAAACCTTTGACAATCGGCGGTGTATAGGACACGGCAGGTTTCGAATCATTTTTTACAATGCTGTCAATAAATGCCTGTGAATCTACTGCGTAAGTTAATGCCGTACGTAAATTCTTATTAGCCAAATTTTTATCTGTAAGATTATACTCCAGGTAGAAGGTGGAACCATCATCATAAGTATTAACAGGATAACCTTCACCTTCCAGTAAAGCCACCTGATCACCGGTCAGCCTGTCAGTTATATCAATTTCACCGGCTTTAAATGCATTTAAAGCCGCATTAGTATCATTTATCATTACCATAGTGATTTTATCAAGTTTAATATTATCAGCATCATAAAAATCCGAATTTTTTTCAAGAACAAGGTTATTCTCATGTTCCCAGGATGCAATTTTAAAAGGCCCGTTTGAAACAATCTTGTCCGCATCCGTACCATAAGCTTCACCGTATTCATTGTAAGCTTTTTCATTCAGAGGTGCAAATACACCAAAGGCCAAAGTGCTAAGGAAATAGGAAGTAGGGTTTTCCAACGTAACTTCAAGTACATAATCAGAAACAGCTTTCACACCAAGTTCATCTGCACCTACCGTTCCTTCGTTAAACGCCTGACCGTTTTTAAACACATAACCAAAGTATGCATACTCAGCCGCAAAAGAAGGAGTCAAAAGTGACGTCCAGGCAAATACGAAGTCATTGGCCGTAACCGGTTCCCCATTTGTCCATTTCATATCATCTCTTAAATTAAATGTGTAAGTCATCTGATCCTCACTTACAGTCCAGTCTTTTGCAACACCGGCAACAACCTCATCGTTCTCATCCAGCATAACAAGATTTTCCATAATGTGACGGATAACGGAAAATGATGTGGTATCCGTTGTTGTTACAGTAAATAAATCAGGCGGTTCTGAAGTAATATTAACCGTAATTGCATTTGCTTCAGAAGTTCCCGGATAGGTACCTAAATCAGCAGGCTCTGTTGTATCAGTGGGATCTGCCGTATTATCCGCAGAAGTGGTTGATTCCGCTGAATTATCGGGTTCTTTGGCTCCACCGCATCCCGCTAACATAGTTACTGACAGGGCTGCAACAAGCACGGCAGCCAACAGTTTGTTTTTCTTCATCTTATTCTCCTCCTTTAAATTAAAAAGGAAGTATCTCAATGTATACTTCCTTGTACAAACAATATAATATTACAAAAATATTCCTTTGTCAATATTCAAATTTCTAATTTTCCCAGCATTTTTCAGGCTTTCAGGAACATAATCAGCATATTTTCTTATAAATATGAATATATATTCACTGCGATATTAGTCTTTCCCAGAAAGACATTTGTTCAATATATTTTAATATTTATAATTTACGATTTATTCTTGTTTTTATATTTTAATAATTATACATAAAAATATAAAATAAAATACAAAAAAATAAATTAAAACTATAACAAATAATTTATTTCTGTGGAATACCGGGCATTCAAATAACTCCACGTTACAACGGAATCTGATTTTTACACACTGTATATTTTTCCTCCTGAAGGACAGAACACTTATTGCCGGCAAAATCAGACAGCTGCACCCGGAAGTTCCTTGGTCTTTGGAATTATCTTCCTGCCTTTGTCCTGATTATTCCTGTAAATAAGATTGAATATCCTGTCATAATGTATTATAATTAAGAAAATTATTAATGAACTTCATACTTATTTTTACATAAAGAAATATTAAAGAGGTGGAATTATGGATAATAAAGAGTTACGCATGCGGAAAGACAAAGGACCTTATGACAAAAGCTATGAAGACAATTACTCTCTATATAATAATATACCTTATACCATGGATACAAATATATGCAATATGAATACCCATGTATTGATTAGCGGGAATTTAATAAAATATAATCATTATATACTGTCGGATAGGTTATCAATCATTAACTCTGGCAACTAGAGTGTGTTTGAAATTTGCTGTACCAGCTGCCGCTTAATGGAACAGGGGGAATGCTGCAAAATCTTTGCTTTATAAAACTTGCGGCAAATGTACGTTATATTTTTTAGAATTTTTTTCACCTGTTCGGATAAACAGCGGTATTCTCTTTCTTGCCGATATCCGCAGGTACTTCGTACAAAATGTCTTAAAATATAATATGCATTCTATTACAGGTAATATAGTTTAGGGATTTTACAACAGTCCCTCTCACACAATATAACAGTATATACACGCTTCTGCCTTCAACACTCCTGATATAACCAAATATCTTCTAATTGATAGTTTTTTAGAAAAATTATTTAGCCTTGTCCGTATTTATCTTAAATGCATCTTTACCGGGATACTCTGCAATCCCACCCAACTGATGCTCAATCCTTAGTAACCGGTTATATTTCGCAACCCGGTCGCTTCTGGACGGTGCACCTGTTTTAATCTGTCCGGAATTTGTCGCAACTGCAATATCGGCTAAGGTTACATCTTCCGTCTCACCGGACCGGTGGGAGACAATTGCAGTCCAGCCATTATTCTTAGCCATCTCAATGGCTTCCAGGGTTTCGGTAAGCGTACCAATCTGGTTAAATTTAATTAACACGGAATTAGAGATTCCAATATTTATGCCTTCTTTAATTCTTTTCGTATTGGTTACGAATAAATCATCCCCGACTAATTGGATTTTTCCGCCTAAACGGCCGGTAAGTTTCTTCCAGCCTGCAAAATCCTCTTCTGCCAAACCATCTTCGATGGACATAACCGGATAACGGCTGCACAAATCTTCCAGGTAATCAATCAGGGCATCCACTGTCTTATATTCTCCTGCTTTCCAGAAGAGATACTCCCCTTCCCTGCCGGCTTTTTTAGCTTCTTCATACATTTCCGTGGAGGCAACATCCATTGCAATATAGAAATCAGTTCCCGGTTCATAACCGGCCTCTTTTATTGCTTTTACGATATAATCAAGGGCTTCCTCATCACTGCCGAACTTAGGGGCAAAACCGCCTTCGTCGCCAACTGCAGTTACGTATCCGTCAGCCTTCAGCAATTTCTTTAAGGTATGGAATACGGTAGTACTCCGTTCCAGCCCCTCAGAGAAGGTGGCGGCTCCAACCGGCATAATCATGAACTCCTGTATATTCAGGCTGGAATCCGCATGCTTTCCCCCATTAATAATATTCATCATAGGAACCGGCAATGTTTTGGCATTTACCCCGCCAATGTACTGATATAATGGTAAATCCAGTGATTCCGCAGCTGCCTTGGCCACTGCCAGGGATGCACCCAGAATGGCATTGGCACCTAATCGCCCCTTATTCTCTGTCCCGTCTGTTTTAATCATCTTTTTATCAATTTCAGCCTGATTTAATGCATTCATGCCAAGTATGGCATCTGCTATTACCGTATTTACATTACCCACGGCTTTTAATACACCATTGCCAAGATATCTTTTTTTATCCTTATCCCTGAGTTCAACCGCTTCAAAAGCTCCCGTTGATGCACCGGACGGAACGGCTGCCCTGCCAATACTGCCGTCCGCAAGAACTACCTCGACTTCTACCGTAGGATTCCCTCTGGAATCCAATATTTCCCTGCCAACAACTTTTTCAATAGCTAAATTCTTTCTCATGGTATTTTCCTTCTTTCTTATTTCAACCAGTGGAAGTCCCCCGTCTCTCAGGCTGGGTTGGACTTGCCTGTTTCAGTGAAAGCCCCCTCCCACTGAAATAGCAATGAAGCTGCGCAATAGGATAGAGCCAAGCAGCGGCAGCGGATCTGGAATATCCGCTTTGA
>JAATEU010000245.1 GCA_015655565.1 Clostridiales bacterium | reverse complement strand
TGGGGTAATTATATATTAGTTCGTCCGGATCCCCAGGTTCTTTGGAATACACCCAAAACGGAAACAGGGTGGAAAAAAAGAAATGCGCATTATCATAGGAGCAGTAAGGGCGGCGGTGAATGGGAGTTTTTTGATTTACCAAAGCAATGGCAGATAAGTTATAAGGATTTAACCTTTAATCTTCAGCCCTTCAGCTTTAAACATACCGGATTATTTCCGGAGCAGGCGGCTAATTGGGAGTGGTTCGGCGAATTAATCCGTAAGCGGAAGGGACAAAATTCGGAGCGGGAAATAAAAGTATTGAATTTATTTGCTTATACCGGCGGTGCTACCATTGCAGCGGCTAAGGCGGGAGCCGGTGTCACCCATGTGGATGCGTCCAAGGGAATGGTTGCCTGGGCAAAAGAAAATGCAGACCTTTCAGGATTAGGGGAAGCACCTATCCGTTATATTGTTGATGATTGCACTAAATTTATTGAGAGGGAAATCCGGAGGGGAAATTCTTATGATGCCGTTATTATGGATCCGCCCTCTTATGGCAGGGGGCCTAAGGGAGAAATCTGGAAGATAGAAGATAATATTCATTCTTTCGTTGAGTTATGCTCCCGGGCATTAACGGATAAACCCTTGTTTTTCCTGATCAACTCATATACTACCGGTCTGCAGCCTGCGGTACTGGCTTATTTGCTGGGAATTGAAATAAAGTCAAAATTCGGGGGAAGGGTCCTTGCGGATGAAGTAGGCCTTCCGGTAACATCAAATAAACTGGTTTTGCCCTGTGGGGCCTCCGGCCGCTGGTGCAGTCAATAAGCGGTAGTTTTTATTATGGTGCGGCCATAAAATTTTATTATCTTTCATTTTATGGCCGCCGCTTTATTTAAATTCGAACCAATTTATGGCTTTAACTTTTTTAAAACCTAATCCCATAACCAGTCCCATAGATTTTATGTTTTTTTCTTCAATATGTACAAAGGGAATTTTATTTTTTTCACGGACTTTTCTAATTAAATCCAATGTTATATCCTTGCCCAAACCCATTCTCCTGAATTCGGGCAGAACATGCAGAAAACCAATTGCTCCGTCGTCCTGGGTTATTCCCCAGGCAGCCGGTTTATCCTGAAACCGAATACAGGAATGTTCACCCTTTGTTAAACGGTCGGTGATATAGGGAATAGAAATAAAATCCTTATAATTCGAGTTTGTATATATAAATTCTGTATCTTCTAAGGTTAATTCCGACATAGCATGTTTTGGCTGTTGAATTATCTTGCCGTCCGGTAAGATTAATTTTAAGGATGATAAAATCCATTTCAATTTTTTCCCTTCGGATAAGACAGGAAGCATCCAGTCCTCAACCGCTGCAAAACATTTGTCATTTAAATTCAGTTCCGCCGTAATCTGCTTAAGTTCACCGGAAGAATTTGAACTGATGTAAATCCAGTCCCTGTCGCTGGTTCCTTTCACTAAGACGGAATCACCGGTCTTCTTTATATAATGGAGGGGATAGTTTTCCATAAAGTTAATTAAATTAATATTATCGGTTTTGTTATTGGATAAAAATTTTATGATCTCACTGAATTGCTGCATGATTTTTTCCTGCCTGTTTACTTAATTATAATCATTATATCTGATAAAATCATAAAAGTGAAGTTATGATTATAGAAAGGGCACAACAAACGCATGAATGAACATTTGGTTAACATTACTTTTGTTTTCATCCTTTGTTTTGTTCCCAGCTGCCCGGTTTTCTCTTTAATGCCAGGATGCTTTTTACCAATTTTCCATAAAAATGCATAAAAAGGTACATCCTGAATATTTTGTAATACAAGTATTTGTTAATTAGCTCCTGATGAAAAAACAGGAGACGAAAGGGAGGAAGACAATGAGAAGAGTTTTAACTGTTTTTCTGGTAATGGCAATGGCAATTTTACTGGCATCATGTGGGAAAAGTGATACGGATGCAGGTACTAATCAGGAGGATAAGGCAGAAACGGTAGGTGAAACCGGGACAACAAAAGAAACATCAGCTGCGGCAGAAGAAACATACCGGTCCGGGGCAGATAAAAAAATAGGCGTGGCAATGCCTACGCAGTCTTCAGAGCGCTGGATTAATGATGGTGTCAATATGAAATCCAAATTGGAGGCACTGGGTTATGAAGTTGATTTGCAATATGCGGAAGATGATGTACAAAACCAGGTATCCCAGATTGAAAATCTTATCAGCAATGGTGCGGATTGTTTGGTTGTAGCTGCCGTTGATTCCTCGGCACTTGTTAATGTCCTGGAACAGGCCAAGGAAAATGGAATTCCTGTAATTGCTTATGACCGCCTGTTAATGGATACGGATGCAGTTTCTTATTATGCAACCTTTGATAATAAAGGTGTCGGTACTGCAATAGCAAATTATATCGTAGCTGCAAAGGACTTAAAGGGGGCACAGGAAAAAGGCGAAAGCTACACCATTGAATTTTTTATGGGTTCTCCCGATGATAACAATGCCCTGTTCTTATACAATGGTATTATGGAGGTGCTGCAGCCCTATTTAGAGGACGGCACCCTTATATGCAAAAGTAATTTAACATCTTTTGCGGATACCTGTATTTTGCGCTGGAGTCAGGAAACGGCACAGCAATACTGCGAAAACAGGTTAACGGCAAACTATGCGGAGGAAAAAGTGGATATTTTATGTACGGCATTTGACGGCTTTGCCTATGGCTGTAAAGCGGCATTGGAAGGGGCCGGTTACACCTTGGGCGGGGAATGGCCGTTAATTACCGGGCAGGATGCCGAACTTATGGCGGTTAAGAAC
>JAATEU010000610.1 GCA_015655565.1 Clostridiales bacterium | reverse complement strand
TGGTTGTGCCGTAAGGCGGAGCAGCCCCGGCATGTTTGAAAGGTTGAAAGAAAATATGATAGAGAAAGGATGTCACTTAGTAATTCTTTCAACCCTTTTTGTTTGTGGCAGTATCACATCTGCAGGCAGATATGATATGCGATGTGTGTAAAAATGAACAAAATAGATATAAAATCATTAAATATAGAAGAAATGAAAGATTTTCTGGTGAAACAGGGAGACAGACCTTTTCGTGCAAAACAGATATATGAATGGCTTCATGTAAAGCTTGTTTCTGATTTCGGGGATATGACCAATCTATCCAAACAATTAAGGGAACATTTGAAAGAAATCGGTGAAATAACAAACCTGTACCTGGTTGATAAGCTGGAGTCAAAAGGGGGCGAAACCAGTAAGTTCCTGTTCCGTTTATGGGATGGAAAGATACTGGAGAGTGTTCTTATGAAATACCATCATGGAAATTCCGTATGTATCTCCTCCCAGGTCGGCTGCAAGATGGGCTGTAAATTTTGCGCCTCAGCCATAGGCGGCTTTGAACGGAACCTAAGTCCTTCCGAAATGCTGGATCAAATCTATCAGATACAGAGGATAACCGGTGAAAGAGTGTCGAATGTGGTAGTTATGGGAACCGGGGAACCTTTGGATAATTATGATAATCTGGTTAAATTTATCCGCTTATTAACGGATGAAAACGGTTTAAATATCAGTCAGAGAAATATAACGGTATCAACCTGCGGACTGGAAGACAAAATAAAAGACTTAGCGGAAGAAGATCTGCAGATTACTTTAGCCTTATCCTTACATGCACCGAATGACAGGGTAAGAAGACAGCTTATGCCTGTTGCTGAAAGATATGATATGGAATCTGCAATAAAAGCCTGTGAATTTTATTATGAAAAAACCGGACGGAGAATTACTTTTGAATATAGTATGGTGGAAGGTGTGAATGATTTGCCGGAGCATGCCCTTGAACTTGCCGGGCGTGTCAGGGGGCTTAACTGCCACATAAATTTAATACCTGTTAACCCCATAAAAGAAAGAAATTACCGGCAGTCAGAAATGAAAAATATACTAAATTTTAAAAATATACTTGAAAAATACAGAATTAATGTTACTATTAGAAGAGAAATGGGTACAGATATTGATGCTGCCTGCGGTCAATTAAGAAAAAGTTATATGGATAAAACTTCTGATTAGATGATAATTCTGATATTGAAAGTCAGGGAGGTGTAAGCATGAAATCATTTTCAATAACGGATATTGGGGAAAAAAGACATATGAATCAAGACTACATTTTCTGTGAAGAAAACAGCATTGGCGGACTGCCTAATTTATTCATCGTAGCTGATGGAATGGGTGGTCATAATGCAGGCGATTATGCCTCGAGGTTCAGTGTTGAAGTCTTTATAAATAAAATCAGGGAAAACCAGCAAAAGACTCCAATTGGAATGATATCGGATGCATTACAATATACCAATGATTTATTGTTAGAAGAAGCCGGCGCAAAAAATGATTTACAGGGTATGGGTACCACTTTCGTAACTGCTACTATTATTGATTCTTTAATGTATGTTGCTAATGTGGGAGACAGCAGGCTGTATGTTATTCGCGATGGAATAAAACTAATTACGGAGGATCATTCATTAGTTGAGGAAATGGTTAAGACAGATGAAATTGACCGAAAAGATGCGCGCTTTCATCCGAATAAAAACATAATTACAAGAGCCCTGGGAGCCAATACAACAGTAACGCCGGATTATTTTGAGGTTGAGCTGGAAAAAGGTGATACGGTGCTGATGTGTTCGGATGGATTAACGAATATGATGGAAGATAATGATATTATGGATATTGTCAGGGAATATCCTGAGGATTTGGAAATGGCGGCCAAAACTTTAGTGAATAAGGCAAATGAGAATGGTGGAAAAGATAATATATCAATTGTAATTGTAAAAATGTAGAAAGAGGTGAGAAAGAATGTTAAAACCGGGTATGTTTATTAGTGACCGATACGAAATAATTGATAAAGTAGGCTCTGGAGGAATGGCAGATGTCTATAAGGCCAGATGTCACAGGTTAAATCGTTTCGTTGCCATTAAAGTGCTGAAATCTGAATATAGTGATGACAAGAATTTTGTTAAAAAATTCAGGGGTGAAGCACAATCGGCGGCAGGATTGTCCCACCCCAATATAGTAAGTGTATATGATGTTGGTGATGATAATGGGTTATATTATATTGTAATGGAGCTTGTAGAAGGTATAACATTAAAGAATTTTATTGAAAGAAAAGGGAAGCTTGAGGTAAAGGAAGCGGTTGGTATTGCAATCCAGATTGCAATGGGTATGGAAGCGGCACATATGAATCATATAATCCATAGGGACATTAAGCCTCAGAACATAATTATATCCAGAGAAGGGAAAGTTAAGGTAACCGATTTTGGGATAGCCAAGGCTACCAATTCCAATACCATTACTTCCAATGCCATGGGTTCCGTACATTATCTGTCTCCGGAACAGGCCAGAGGCGGTTACAGCGATGAAAAAAGTGATATTTATTCTTTAGGTGTAACTTTGTACGAGATGCTTTCCGGACAAGTGCCTTTTGCAGGTGATAATACGGTATCCGTTGCCTTGCTTCATATTCAGGGCGAGGCGGCACCGCTTCGCGAAACCGATCCGAACATACCTCTTAGCGTAGACCGGATTGTCCAGAAATGTATGCAAAAAAGGCCGGAGAGACGTTATCTGACAGCTTCTGAATTAATAGGGGACTTAAAGCGCTCCATTTCCAATCCCAATGGGGACTTTGTAGTAATTCCGGCTGTCGCAGTCAGTGATTCACCTACTATAACCATATCTGAGGATGAAGTAAACCATATTAAAAATGCAGCCAGAACCACAGGTTCGGGTTTTGATACCTCCAGGGATATTTTTCAGAATACCGACGGACGCCGCACGGATTTGAGTCAGGAAGCTTCTGACGAAGACGAAGAACTGGATCATGTTGATCCAAGGGTTGAGAAGATAGTATTGGTAGGCTCCATAGCTGCCGGTGTTATTTTAACCATACTTATTATATTTTTTGTTGTCCGTTTTTTTAATTTATTCCAGGGTTCCGGAGACGATACAGGTCAGAATACGGCGGAGTCCACTACCGAGGAGCAGACAGAATCCTCCACACAGGAAGCCGGCGGGACGGTTATCCTTCCTTCCGTAATAGGATTATTATTGGCGGATGCCCAGGATACCTTATCTGCCAAGTCGGAAACACTGAAAGTAACTTATGATGAAGAATTTTCGGATACTTATGAAAAGGGAATGGTAATGGAACAATATCCGGTTCAGGGAGCCGAAGTGGAAGCCGATGCCGATGTTAAATTAATCATAAGCAACGGTCCAGAACCTTTAAAGATCCCTAATCTATATAATTTGATGGACAGTCAGGCCGTAACCATGCTGGAAGAGGTAGGACTGGTGGTGAAACATGAATATGCTTACAGTGATGAAACCGAAGAAGGCAGAGTCATAGAAACAGTGCCGAAAAGGGATACCTCGGCGGTTAAGGGGGATACCATTACCGTAATTGTAAGCAACGGTCCGGAGAACAAGAAGGTAACTGTACCGGATGTATTAGGTTTAACCGAGAAGAAAGCAACTGAAAAATTAAAAGAGGAAGGACTCAAAAAGGGTAATGTTACCAGCGACTATTCAGAAACCTATGCTGAGGGTGAGGTTATGTACCAGAGTCAGAATAGCGGAACTGAGGTTGAAAGCGGAACTGCTGTTGATCTAAAAATCAGCTTGGGCTCAGGTGTTATTGCCTATGAAGTAAATATCGTAATTGACGAAAATCCTTTTGAGTATCCCGGTGACAGCGGAATTATTAAAGTGGAACTGATACAGGATGGTAAAACAACGACTCTTTTAAAAGAATATCTGGATTATGACAGTTTCCCGTTATCGTTAGATACCTATACCAGTGACAGCGGTTCCCAGGGAACGGTTCAGATGTTTGTCGGCAGGGAAGTTGACGAAGGGGAAGACGGGGCCGTTAGTGAAGACGGGATATGGGTTATATACGAAGAATATGAAACTTCATGGCCGGCTGAATTTACACCGGTGAGTTAATAATGGAAGGCAGGATTATAAAAGGTATCGCAGGTTTTTACTATGTATATGTAAAAGCATCCGTTTTGTTTGAATGCAAAGCAAAGGGAATTTTTCGTAATCATAAGATAAAACCTTTGGTAGGGGATAATGTTATAATTGATATCATAGATGAGATAGAAAAAAAGGGTAACATTGTTGCCATACTGGAACGTGAGAATGAATTAATACGTCCGGCTGTTGCCAATGTGGATCAGTCGCTGGTTATTTTTGCGGCTGCTGAACCGCAGCCCAATTTAAACCTGTTGGATCGGTTTTTAATCCTGATGCAAAAACAGCATGTAGATACGATTATTTGCTTTAATAAAAGAGACATTGTTATGGAAAAAGAAATTTGCCGGTTGGAAGAAATTTATTTAAAGTGCGGCTGCCAGGTTGTCTTTACCAGTACATTAACGGAAGACGGAATCGGGACTCTGCGTGAACTGCTGAAGGATAAAACGACAGTTCTGGCAGGGCCGTCCGGTGTAGGCAAATCTTCCATTATTAATAAAATACATCCGGCAGCTGATATGGAAACCGGCGTAATAAGTGAGAAGATAAAAAGAGGCAGGCATACTACAAGGCATTCCGAATTGTTCTGTGTACAGGATAATACTTTCATTATGGACACGCCCGGATTTAGTTCTTTGCACATTCATGATATGGAAAAAGAAGAACTGAAAGAATATTTTGCAGAATTTTATAGATATGAGGATGAATGCAGATACAAAGGCTGGGTACATCTGAATGAACCCGGCTGTGCGGTAAAGCAGGCTTTAAAAGAAGGAGAAATAAGTAAAAT
>JAATEU010000296.1 GCA_015655565.1 Clostridiales bacterium | reverse complement strand
GGGCAGCAACAACAGAACGGTTATACCGATAAGTATAAGTCTTGGTGCGGCGTTTATGCTTATTATGGACACCTTTGCAAGGAGCGCAAGCACGGCTGAAATACCGATTTCAATACTTACGGCAGTAATCGGTGCACCGTTCTTTATTGCATTGCTAAGAAAAACGGGAGGAGCCTGGACATGATATTTGAGGTGAAAAACGGAAGCTTTGGATATGGAAATCAGGAGATACTTAACAATATTTCGCTTTCGGTTGAAAGCGGAGAAGTGCTGGCTGTGCTTGGCCCAAACGGCGTGGGAAAAACTACGCTTCTAAAGTGCATGATGGGACTTCTCAAATGGAAAAACGGCGTATCCCGTATTGACGGGAAAGAGGTTACAAAAATAGGGTACAAGGAACTGTGGCAGAGAATCGCCTATGTTCCGCAGGCAAAAGGTTCACCGTTTTCCTATTCTGCACTTGATATGGTGCTGCTTGGGAGAAGCTCGCATATTGGAGCTTTATCACAGCCGAAAAGGAAAGACATTGAGATTGCTTTGGCGGCAATGGAGGACGTCGGAATAACCTATCTGAAAGATAAGCTCTGTACACAGATGAGCGGCGGAGAATTGCAGATGGTGCTTATCGCAAGAGCGCTTACAGCCTTACCCCAGATGCTTGTGCTGGACGAGCCGGAGTCAAATCTTGATTTCAAAAACCAGCTGATTATCCTGGAAACAATAAAAAAGTGTTCAAAGGAAAAAAATATATCTGCAATTATAAATACACATTATCCAAATCATGCGCTTCAGATTTCCGATAAAGCGTTGCTGCTCAATAAGAACGGGACAAGCAGCTATGGCAGAACCGAAGAAGTGATAAGCGAGCAAAATATGAAGAAATCATTTGGAGTACGGGTGCATATTAATGAGTTTATATACAATGACAGATGCTACAAAAATGTAATACCGTTACATCTGGCATAATATCTGCAAAGGGCTGTTGCAAAACCCTTAAATCAAAGAGCTATCGGCTGACAGGGCTTATATTTAATTTTCAAAGCTGTTGCAAAATCCTTAGATTACATGGACTTACGGGTTATCTGTAAGTAATGTCTGCGGATTTTGAAACAGCCTCTTAATGATAATTATGAAACACGAAATTTTTTATTAAAAGATGATATACAAAAGCAGTTTAAATATTATTTCCTTCGCTGGGGGTATTCGGAAAAACTTTTCTTGCCACATATTTGTGAAAGAACCACTCACCTAAACCTATAACCAGTGCGGTAATTAATGCATCACTTAAGGATATTACATTTGTATTCCATAACAAGTTAAACATATAAATAACAACCAATGCAAGTACCGCATCAGAAATAGTTGCTACGGTGTTATTTGTCGCAGATAATATTAATAGATCTCCAATAATGTATGCAACAATAGTAACTGCAGCGGAGATATATAAAATATCGGTGAAATTTAAAGCAGCAAGGCTGCCAAGAATAATACCGGTAACAACTGTAATCATGATAAACTTTATTACTAATGCATAAATATGTTTCATCTCTATTCACCTCCTTAAAAATATTTTTTCAATATTAGTGTTCCTTGAGTTATGAAGTTTATGTATTTAATTAATTATTTATGTAAATTTTTTAAATCTGAATTGGCAGATTTCTATTTAATACCATAATATACCGATTTATGCTGTAATAACAATATTAATAATGTTTATACCGGACTATAAACTATACTCTTTTCCACCATTTTACCTATTCAATCGAATTAATTTCTTAATGATTCGTTGGGAGTACAGCCAAAGCATTTTTGAAAAGCCCGGTAAAAGGTACGGGTACTGTCAAAGCCGGAGGCTAATGCAATATCGGTAATGGTTGCATTTTTTTCACGGAGTAGTTCCAGGGCATGGCGGCACCGGAGCCCGTTAATGTATTCAATTAACCTGCAGTCAAAAAAATCATTGAATATGTGGGAAAACCGGCTTTTGCTGTAGCCGAAATGTTTGGAAATTTTATCTAGTTCCAAGGGCAGAAGATAGTTGTCCTGAAGATAGATAAGGATTTCCTGGGCAAGGGAGATCATCTTGGTGTCCGTAATGTCAACCAGGCCCACATGATTGATAAGCAGGCCTAAAAAGACATAAGTATAGCCTTTTACGACATTTTCCCTGGCGGACGGGTTTATATTTCCGGGAATCTTGCATAAAGCGTCCAGACAATATTTTAACTCCCCTTCTAAGGGCGGTTTTTCAACCAAAAGGACAGCAAAGGTTTTTTTTGAAAACGTAGTTTTATAGGAAGGTATGGATTCCAGCGGAATGATTAAGATATAAGCACTGGAGGAAATATCCGTAGCATAACTGTGGATATAGTAACTGGGTATGATTAAAAAATTATTTTGTTTTACTGAATAAACCTGGCCGTTAAGGGTAACCTTCAGTTCTCCGGCAGTTACATAAATAATTTCAATGCTGCTGTGAAAATGAGGCCAGTAATTGTTGTTATCCACTTTCCAGCATACAATCTGATTTATGTTATCCCGGCGATATTCATAGGAAAAATTGTTTTTCATAAGCCCTCCCATATACAGCATTTTTTGACACTATAATACCATTAAGTGACATGACATTTATGATTAAAATTATTATAATCAATATATAGTAAAATATCAAATGTAATGTGTGGAGGAAAAAAATGGATAAATTAAAGGCAGGTATTATTGGCTGCGGCGGTATTGCCAACGGAAAACATATGCCGGCCATAAAAAGTGCCGGGTATGCGGATATGGTAGCATTTTGTGACATAATTGAGAAAAAGGCTGCAAAAGCTTCAAAAGAATTTGGTACGGAAGGTGCTAAAGTCTTTACGGATTACAAAGAATTATTACAGGAAGATCTGGATGCGGTTTATGTGTGTACCCCTAACCGTTCCCATGCCATGATTACAGTGGATGCTTTACATGCCGGAAAGCACGTAATGTGTGAAAAACCCATGGCCATTCATTACAGGGAAGCTTGTTCCATGGCAGATGCCGCAAAGGAAACAGGAAAAATACTTACAATCGGTTATCAGAACCGTTACCGCAGTGACAGCCAGTACTTAAAAGCAGAATGCGAGGCCGGTGCTTTAGGAGAAATTTATTATGCGAAGGCGAAAGCAATCCGCCGCCGTGCAGTACCGACCTGGGGAGTATTTTTAAATGAATATGAACAAGGCGGCGGCCCGTTGATTGATATTGGAACCCATGCCCTGGATTTAACCCTGTGGACTATGGACAACTATAAGCCTGAATATGCAGTTGGTACAACCTATCATAAACTGAATAAGGATGTGGATCAGGGTAATGCATTTGGTCCCTGGAAACCGGAGGAATTCAGCGTAGAAGACAGTGCCTTTGGTTTTATCGTCATGGAAAATGGTGCGACGATTACCTTAGAGTCCAGCTGGGCTCTTAATTCATTGGATGTCCTTGAAGCCAAGACCGTACTCTGCGGTACCAAAGCAGGTGCGGACATGCAGGACGGACTCCGTATTAACGGTGTAAAACATGACAGGCAATATGTTACAAAGCCTGACTTAAATGCCGGGGGTGTTGCATTTTTTGAAGGTAAGGATTCCTCTCCGGCAGTGGTTGAACAAACCGTATTTGCCAATGCTGTTTTAGGTAAAGGGGAATTAACCGTTTTACCGGAACAGGCAGCCGTGGTGACCCGAATATTAGATGTCGTTTATGTGTCTGCTAAAACGGGAAAACCGGTTTATTTTCACCAGTACGCGAAGTTGCGTAGATTGAGCCATGCAGCGGAAG
>JAATEU010000457.1 GCA_015655565.1 Clostridiales bacterium | reverse complement strand
GATACCGGTTCTCTTTCAAACCGCAGAATACACGCTTAAGTTCCCACTGAAACAGGCAGGTCCAACCCCGCCTGTAAAAGGCGGGAATTTCCCTGATAAGTTAAAACAGCAGCCTCTTTTTATAATCATTAAAATTCTTCAAATCCATCTTCGTAATTTTACCCAAGTCTTCCACCTCTGCAACAATTTTAGCAAAGGGAAGCGGAATGACGTAATTATCCCATCTGTTTTTCAGCCGCAGCACACGGTTATAAGTAAAATGAACGTAAGTCATCTCTTTATCCGCTTCCGAAGCCAGAAAAAACAATAGTTTTTTGGGTTCATGCAGGGGACCTGTCGGACCGTCCAGGGCTGTAGCAAGAATGCTTCCTTCCGACGTACTGTCAGCTTTCAGCTGTGCAAAGAAAGGCCTCATCTTTAGCCCATCCGGAAGACGTATGGCTTCCGCTCCATAACGGCGAACCATTTGCTGTATATAATCCCCCATTTTATCGGCGGTAATAATTATCTGAATCTTCTTTTTTTCTTTTGCAAACTCCTTTAAAACCAGCTGCATGCAGTAACTGTCCCCATGCCAATAACCAACCATGGTATTGGTCCTGATCTTATCCATGTTTCTAAACTCTATCCTGCCGGTTACGGCTGCCAATTTAAGATAACCCAGAAAAAAACTTCCCGCTAATTGATGTCTTTTTAATTGAACAATGTCTTTTATCATAATATTCATTCCAATCCCTGATGGGGCAGCGGCATCTGTTCATGGCCGGCTCTGCTTTTGAACAGAACAATCTGATAATATTGTTCCGCACTTTTGGCAACCTGAATGGCACAGTATTGTTTTGCTTCCTTTATGGCTTCCTTCTGCATTCGTTTTTTTACATCGGGATGCGTAAGAACCAGTTCAATTTTTTCTTCCCATAAATCGATATCCAGGCCGGTCATAAAGCCATTCTTTCCCTCCTTTACCACATCACTAACACCGGTTGCCCGAACTGCGATTACCGGCAATCCGGCTGCCATGGCTTCTAATAAAACAATTCCCTGTGTTTCCGATTGGGAAGCAAATAAAAATAAATCACAGGCATGGTAATAATTCTGAAGCTTATCATGGGGAATACAGCCGCAAAAAATAATATTATCGCCAAGTCCCAGCTGTACCGCCAGACTATTGAGTTCTGCCTTCAGACTTCCTTCGCCAAGTATCAGAAGCCGGAAGCAGTCGCCTGCTTTTTCTTTCAGTTGTTTTAAACCCTTCAGGATAAATTTAATATTTTTTTCCTTTTCCAGTCTGGAAACCGTACAAAGCAGATAGGTTTTGCCTTCTATATACTTTTTTCGGATTCTTTTTGCCTCCTTCGCACTAAATTCAAAGTCATTTTCTGATAAACCGGTGGGCATGATCTCCACTTCGGTACTGGTTCCGTGTTCCTTAAGATATTGCTTCACACCGGGTGTCGGTGCAAATACCAGATTACACTGATTTGTAAAAATCCGGTTGTGTATGATAACCAGCTTTTCACTTCCGTTATAAAGAATTTTCTTCTCCAAAGAACGGAATACGGCATTCCTGGATTTACCGGTAAGTTTCTGCAGCTTTTCACCGGACGGCAGCAAATAATGAAGATATTGTTCATATCTGGTATGGTAGGTAAACACCACGGGAATATGATATTTTCTCCCTAAATACTGGGCTGTATATCCCATCAGCATAGGATGATGCACATGAATCATGTCAAAGGAAAGGGAGGAAAAGAATTCCTCAATGACCGGATCAAAAATATCCGGCACAACAAATTCTCCTCTTAATTTCTTTTTTCTGGAATGACACCGGATTACATATGGTTCCTCTGCCTCTTCTCGGTAACTGGGCGCAAAGATATACACTTCATGCCCCAGACTCCTAAGCCCATTTGCAAGGCGTTCTATGGATATGGGCACGCCCCCTACATAAGGCTTATAATTATTAGTCAACATGGCAATTCTCATAAAATTTCTCCTCTTTTTAAGCCAATACCCGGAGAACGGATTCCCCGAACAAATATCCGGCTCCTACAAATACAAAATTCCACACTATAATTCCCATTACGGAATACAGAGTATATCCAATAAAATTCATCTTTAAGACACCGGCCGGTATTGAAATAATGGTTCGGACCATGGGAATTAATTTTCCAAAAAATATCCCGGGATAACCTTTTTTTCGAATCCGTTCCATGGTCTGTTCAATAACGGCTTTGTGTTTCGGGAACTTCCGAACATATTTTTTAAGAATGAAATCACCGCCGAATCTCCCTGCAAAATATAGAACCCAGCTCCCACACAGTCCGGCCAATACCGAAAGCAAAAGCGCCATACCAAATCCAATTCCTCCCTGGGATGCCCATATTCCTGCCAGAGGCATTACGACACCGGCCGGAAAACCCGGCAGGTTTAAATATTCTAAAAATACGATTATAAATATAACAATGACACCGTACTGATGAAAGCAGTCCGTTAACATTTGAATATCCATTTATTTTTTTCCTCTTTCTATCGCATTTAATTATCATTATCCTTTGACTCCTTATCTGCTTTTGTTTCTTTATTATTTTATGATAAAAATCTAAAAAGAAGCTTTATAAAAAGCAAAAGATTTTCTAAAGAAATTAAAAATAACGCTATTATAGAGAAAATTTATGCCATTTATTAGAAATATAACACTTATTTATAAAAGATGAACATAACAAAGAGTCTGGCAAGCCAGACTCTTGAGTGTGTTTGAAAAATCATCGTACCGATCTGAACGCTCCACTTTGCGGTATACTGCGTCGCAATTTCCTATAAATTAAAAGAAACAGGGTCCACATTGAAATGAGCCCTGTTTCTTTTAAATCGTTCGGTTTCTTTTAAGGTTCTGTACCGGATACAAGCGTACCGGACAGATAAGCGGTAACCTTTTCCCATTTCTCGTAGGCAGTCCCGGATGATTTATAAGAATAATCATTTGTCAGATCGTAGCTGCTCCAGTCTGACTTGGCAAAACGGGTATGCACCTCTATGCTTGTACCTGGGGATAAACTGCCTGCTTCTGGAGAAAATCCCACTTCAAGATAGTAATTCGCAGTTTGTTTCGCCGGATTAATGGCTGCAAATACACCTGTAATGTTTTGACTGCCGGCATGGGACCAATCACAATAAAAATTTTGACTTTGGCTGCCTTCTTCCGTAAAGTAATATCTTATTTTGACATTAGAAAGCGGAATTGCTGAATTTCCGTTATTGGCAAGCTTATATTTAACTGCGATGGAATTTGTTTGTGCCTCAGTCGTTCCCATGAATTTTACATCCAGGCTATTTGCAACGGGTGTTACTACTGGCGTTACCGCCGGTGTCACGGACGGTGTTATTGTTGGTGTCACGGATGGCGTTACTGTCGGCGTTACAGACGAGGAGGAATAAACACCCATGATTGCACTGAGAATTGCCTGCTGGGTTACCGCCGTCGTACTTCTGTTAAACAGGCCAAAGCCGTATGTGCCATTGTAACCATTATCCCAAATAACCGGAACACATCCGTATTGTTTTGAAACTTCACAGACACGTTTTGCAAAATAAGCCCGGTATGTACTATTGGCTGAATCTCCTGCCGACTTATCTACAGAACCATATTCACCGATAACAACCGGATACCCTTGTGAAACAAAGGCATTATACATTGACTGAATTTCGGATAAAAGGTAATCCTCGCCGCCCCATGAAACGGACTTGCTGCTGTCTGCGTTATTCCCCCACTGTGTTACCGTGTAGCTTTCATCTCCGCAAAACTCCCACGGGGAATAATAATGAGCTGAAATCATGATTCTTTTTCCTGAAGCAGTAGAATTATTATCATCAGGTATCTTAAAGCCATAATCACCTGCAGTATAATAAATATTCGTATTCCACCCGGGAACCAACAACCATCTCTTGGCATTATTACCGCCTGTTGCACGTACCGCATTTACAAAAATCTGATTATATTCATTCATATTGGTATAATAGGCGGCTATGGTACTTGTATCGTAATTGGCATCCGCTCCAACCTCATTCATGGACTCAAAAATCAAATGCTCGTCATAACCGGAAAATGTTGCGGCAATCTGCGCCCATACTTTTTGATATTTAGCCTTAATCGCTGTCTGGTCCGAGCTTCCGGGCAGCAGCCATCCGCCGCTTACCGTACTGTAACCGTCACCGTGAAGATTAATGATTACATACAATCCGCTGTTAACGGCATAATCAACCACTTGCTTCACCCGGTTCATCCATGTAGAATTGATTGTGTAATCCGGTGAACTTCCAATGTAGTTCAGCCAGGAAACAGGAATGCGGATTGTATCAAAACCTGCATCCGCAATTGCCTGAATCATATTTTGAGTAATTGTCGGATTCCCCCATGCCGTTTCGCCGGGAGTTCCATTACTTGTGGCTTCCAGCGAATTACCCAAATTCCAGCCCGCGCCCATTGCCTCAACCATCTGGCTTTGGTTCAAATCATCAAATGTCGCGGCATCAACCGTTGAAACATTCAATGAATCCGGCAATGCAACTGTTCCAACCACAACTGCAATTGCCATGAAAATCATCATGATCCTCTTTTTCATACTGACCCTCCTTAATTAATTTTATCCGTAGATTTACTCTGCCTCAATGTATAGTCATAGGTTAGTTAAAATGTTTCCGTAATTAATATAGCATTATTTTACATTTTTGTCAATTTTTGCCACTCTATCAAACAACATATTGACCGGTATTCCGACACCGGGAAAAAAGAGACCATTAATTGATGTAATTCAAATAATAGTCTCTTTAAACAAGCAACCCAAACACACTGGGTATTGCAAAATCATATACAATTCCAATATAAATCAAATTCTATACCCAGGATTAATACCCTAATATTTTACAGCATTCCATGACAGCATTTAATTGATTCCAAATAATTGATTATTCTGCAGGAGTTGCGGTTTTGTCACAGCAGCAGGATTTAAAATGATATCTAATTGTTCTTCTGATAATAATGTCTCTTCTAAAACCAGCTCTCTGATTGTCCTTCCGGTTTTCAAAGATTTTTTTGCCAGTTCAGCGGCTTTCTGATAACCGATAAAAGGACATAAAGCGGTTGAAATTCCTACACTTGCTTCTAAAAGCTCCCTGCACCGTTCTTCATTGGCGCTTATATCAAGGATGCAGTTATTAACTAAAGTTTTGACAGCACCTTTTAAGGTTTCGATTGACTCAAATAAACTATAGAATAATACCGGCTCAAAAGCATTTAATTCCAGCTGGCCGGCTTCTGCTGCCATGGTAATGGCCATATCATTACCGATTATATGAAAAGCCACCTGGGATACTACCTCCGGTATAACCGGATTAATTTTTCCAGGCATAATGGAAGATCCGTTTTGTTTTGCCGGCAGGCTGATTTCTGCAATGCCGGCTTTCGGCCCGCCGGAAAGCAGTCTGAGATCATTACATATTTTTGATAAATTTACCCCACAGTTTTTTAATACTCCCGAAATACACAGGAAACCGTCCACGTTCTGGGTGGCATCAAACAAATCGGAGGCCTGCTTACAGGAGGTATTACATATTTTATTGATGTTTGGGACTATATTCATAAAATAAAAAGGATTTGCATTAATGCCGGTTCCGATTGCAGTTGCGCCCATATTTAATACTAAAACCTCTTCCTGTGATTTTTCTAAACGTTCTATATCCCTGGCTATCACGGAAGCATAAGCATGAAAGGTCTGTCCAAGCCGCATGGGAACTGCATCCTGAAGCTGGGTTCTTCCAATTTTTAAAATATGGTCAAATTCTTTGGATTTTTTTAACAAAGCTGTATGAAGGCGTTTTAATTCATAGACTGTCAGGGGAAGCAACTCCAAAACCGTTAATTTTCCTGCACTTGGAATCACATCATTGGTAGATTGGGCCATATTTACATGATCGTTAGGATGGACAAGGGAATAATCTCCTTTTACGCCTCCCAGAACTTCCGCAGCACGGTTTGCAATCACTTCATTGGCATTCATATTAAAGGAGGTACCGGCTCCGCCTTGGATCGGATCGACAATAAACTGTTCCTGAAGCTTTCCGCTTATGATTTCATCACAGGCCCTGATGATTGCACCGGCAATTTTATCCTCCAGCATACCGGCGCTTTGATTGGTCATAGCCGCTGCTTTCTTTATTTTTGCCAGGTTTCGAACAAATGCCGGGTGCATGGATTTCCCCGTTATATTGAAATTCTTCTTAGCCCTCAGGCTTTGTACCCCATAATATGCATCCGCCGGAATCGCCATACTGCCGATTGAATCTGCTTCAATTCTGATTTCCATTTTGATTCTCCTCACTTTCAAGTAATAAATGTTTTCGTCGATCATGAAAATGAGAATAACACGTTTTAGCCGGCAGGTAAATACATCCTGTATAGATATGAAGATAAAAAATAATTAAGGATATAAACATTATAAATTTAGTTTAAATGCCAATTAATCTTAAGAAAGTAAATAGACTTAATAAAATTTAGTTTTTCCTTATAACTTGCTTGAAATATTCCTAACTTTAATTTATAATATTAAGAATTAATCCATAGAAGATACTAGAAAAAAGAAAGCAGGTAGAAAATTGGATCATATTGATGGAGAGATTTTAATGATGCTGCAGAAAAATGCCAGGACCCCGCTGAAAACCATAGCGGAGAAAGTTTATTTATCCTCTCCGGCAGTTGCAGCCAGAATTGCAAGATTAGAAAAAGAAGGCGTTATTAAAGGCTATCATGCAGAAATAGACTGGTTCAAACTAGGATATCATATAACCGCTTTTATTAATCTGGAAGTGGAACCCTATCAAAAACCGGAATTTTATCCTTTTATAAAAGCATGTCCGAATGTAATCGAATGCAATTGCGTAACCGGACATTATGCCATGCTGATTAAAGTATGCTTTTCCAGTACAATGGAACTGGATACCTTCATCGGCCATATTCAAAAATTCGGAAGGACAAGTACCCAGATCGTTTTCTCCACTGCCGTAGAACACAGGGGAATCCAGGATATTTCCGATTCAGAAGAATCCACCCTGCCCGGTTAAGCCTTTCTATATCTTTTAAAACAGGGGCCGCTGCAAGTTTAATAAACTAAAGACTATGCAACAGCCCCTGCAGATTAACAAATACAAAGGTTCAATTATTCAGTTATTTACAGGAATCCTCCCCAGACATATTATCAATCACAGGCATCCACAAATTCATTCCATATTTCATTATGTAAATCTTCTGCTTCCTGTGATACATTCCGGATGATTTCTCCGTCTTTTACGGAAGCCGGAACTACAATGCTGTTCTTAAACTCCTCAGAAATATAATCTTCCGCAGCTTTGGTAGTACAATAATATCCAAGATATTCAAAACATTCGGCAGATATTTCAGGTCTTAAAATATATTCCAGGAAAGCATGAGCCGCATCCCCATTGGGAGCCTGCGACGGAATAAAGCCGGCCATAATGCCGAATCCAAGGCCTTCCTTAGGGTATACAACCTTTAAATCCGGCCTTGCCGCAATAGCCAGATTAACCTGTGAGGTATATAAAAATGCTGCACTTACCTCTCCGCTGATAATATGATCCTGTGCATTGCTGTCGTTTATTATACGGATATTGGGAGCTAACTCTTTCAGCTTATCTCCTGCCTTCCTAATTGTATCCAGGTCATTGGTATTAAAGGATTCCCCAAGGGTTTTAAGAGTTATCCCGTTAATAACACGGTAATTTCCAATAATGGCTACGCTGTCTTCCAATGCCGGATTCCATAAATCACAATACCCTGTTATTTCAAAATCAACCAGTGCCGGATCATAAACAATTAAGGGAATACCTGCACCATAAGGCACCGTATATTCATTCTTTGCATCATAAAACTGCCCCTGATACAAAGGATTGATATGATCAAAATCAGATATCTTGTACTTATCCAGTTTTTGTGCAAGGCCTTCTTTTATTACCAGATCAATGATATAATCATCTGCAATTACAAGGTCATAGTCCCCGCCTTTTGTTTCTTCCAATTTAGCCAGCATATCTTCATTATAGTCAAAATTAGAATAATAAATACGGATTCCTGTTTCTTCTTCAAACCCGTCCAATACCTCTTGGGGGAACATACCGTCCCAGGTATATAAATTAAGGTCTCCGCCAATTTTATCTTCTGCCGCAGAGCCGCCTTTCCCCGAACCGGCCGTGTCATCATTCCCTTCTGCCTTGTGGATTCCAT
>JAATEU010000306.1 GCA_015655565.1 Clostridiales bacterium | reverse complement strand
GTCTCATTTACCGCCACATCATAACCTCCTCTAATTTATTCCTGCCAAACGCTGCCAGTTCCCGGTCTTCCTCTTCGGTTCCGCCGCTCACTCCAAGCGCTCCAATAAGTCTGCCCTTAAAATATAGGGGTTCACCTCCGCCAAAGATTACGATCTTTCCCTGATTCGTATTTTGAATTCCGTATAATTCCTGTCCCGGCTGACAAAGGTTTTTCAATACGGCAGTGGACATTTTTAAAGCTGCCGACGTATATGCCTTATTTACCGCCACATCAAAGCCGGCAATATAAGAATCATCCATGCAATGAATGGCAACCGGACGGGCCGCACTGTTATAGACTGCAATTACAACCGACAGTCCCGTAAGAACCGCTTTCCGCTCTATTTCATTGATTATGGCAACAGCCTGTCCCAGATTAATATCCTGTTTTATCTCTTCCTTTTTGGCTGGCAGATATATACCCATCACATCTTTTACTACTTCTTCAATCATCTGTGCCTGGGCCTTAAGTAATTTATGTTTCATCAGCCTGAGATTATTATTTAAATCCGTATGATCTGATTTTTCTATAATGTTTTCTATGAATCCCGCTAATCCATTTAAATCATGATATAAATCCGAAAGATTTTTTTTATCCGTTTCTTTATTTTCAGGCATCATCATTCCTCTTTTCTACCGAATGACTATTTTAATCCTAATTGTTCAATTACTCTTCTTGTAATTTCAGATACTAATTCCTTGGTATCCGCATCTTTATGAACTTGTCCGTTACATTCATGGCAACTTGCTTTTCCATCTTTTTTGTTTTGGCAGAGATCTGCAGGATGTTTACCGGTCATTCCGAATTGTCTGCGGATTTCATATAATCTTTGTACCTGCGCTTCCGATAATTCCTGTGGTCCGCCGAGCTGTTTTGCGATGAATAATAACTGGGCATAGAACTCTACGGATTCCATCTTATGATAAGCTGCTAAAAGTGAATCGGCATAGGTAAGTGCCCCATGATTTTCTAATAATACGGCATCATAATAGGGAAGATATTTCGATACTGCATCCGGTATCTCTTCTGTGGAAGGCGTACCATATTCCGCAATGGGAACACAGCCAAGTGATATAACCGCTTCAGGCATAATCGGCTGGGTTAAAGGGATGCCTGCTATTGCGAATCCGGTTGCATACATAGGATGGGCATGAACAACGGAAACCACATCCGGTCTTTCTTTATAGACACGCATATGCATTTTAATTTCCGAAGATGGTTTAAAGCTGCCGTTTGCCTGAAGTACCTTACCTTCTTTATCAACTTTACATATATATTCCGGAGTCATAAACCCTTTACTGACACCGGTGGGTGTACATAAAAATTCATTGTCATTTAATTTCACCGATATGTTGCCGTCATTAGCCGCTACCATACCTTTGTTATAAATCCTTCTGCCGATTTCACATATTTCCTTCTTGATTTCGTATTCAGATGTCATACAATTGTCTCCTTCACATTTGTGGTTTTTGTTTGTTTTTTGTTTGTTTAGCTGTATTGTATCACTTTTATTCACTTGAGTCAACCTGTTTATTATTTATTTTGTGGTTTTTGTTGTTTTTTATTTGTTTATGAGGAGTTTAAGACAAGACACTTTAATTCGTTATTAATCCAATAATAACTCTCTTCACGAAAATAAAGAGCCGCAAAATTCTTTCGTTCTCAAATTTCGTAGCTCTTCATTCTCTTAGTCAAAACAGATATTCGCAGACGGTTGGAACCGCATTTTTAAAATAACTGTGCTTATTTTCGCTTAGCTAATACCTCTGTTTCATATTCCTTTACTGCCTTAAACCAATCTTCTTTTTCCGGAACCTGATTTAATTCGCAGAAATAGTTCCATACATCGCCAAACGGATAAAGCTTAAGTTCTTCCTGGAACATCATAAGCTCCGTAAAGTTTCTGTCATTCTGTAAGGCTGTGAGCTTTTTGCCAGGTAGAAGCATTGCATATAAAAGGGCCTTCTGCATATTTCTCATACCCACAACCCAGGCCGATATACGGTTAATACTTGCATCAAAGAAATCCAGACCGATTAATACCCTGTCCAGTGCATCGCATCGGACTATTTCTTTTGCAATTTCTTTTAATTCATCATCAAATAATACAACATGGTCACTGTCCCATCTTACCGGTCTTGTTACATGAAGTGCTAATTTCTCAGAGAAGAGCAGCATGGACGGTATTTTATCTGAAACAACCTCTGTCGGATGATAATGTCCGTTATCCAATAAACACAGGATATTGTTTTTTGCCGCATAACTCATATAAAATTCATGGGAACCCACCGTGCAGGCTTCCAGGCCGATTCCGAATACTTTGGATTCCACCGCTACATTTACCAGGTTTTTATCATATCCGATGGACAAGATCTGATCCAGGGAATCCTTTAATCTTGCCCTTGGATTCATACGGTCTGCCGGAATGTCTTTAAAGCCGTCCGGAATCCAGATGTTCATTAAGCAGGGCTTGTTTAACTCTTTTGCAAAATATTCGGAGATGCGTATGCAGGCTTTTCCATGGTCAATCCAGAATTTCCTTATTGATTCGTCTTCACTGGACAGAGTTAAACCGTCCGCCTTGGGATGTGAAAAATAAGTAGGGTTAAAATCAATTCCCAGACCTCTTTCCCTTGCAAATTCCACCCACTTGGCAAAATGCTTCGGTTCCAGTTTATCACGGTCCACCTGTTCACCCGGTTCAAAGATTGCATAGTTCGCATGGAGATTAATCCTATGGGTTCCCGGAATCAGGCTTAAAGCCTTATCAATGTCTGCCATTAATTCTTCCGGATTTCCAGCTTTGCCCGGATAATTACCGGTTGCCTGGATTCCGCCGGATAATTGGCCGCCGCCTTCAAATCCTGACACATCATCCCCATGCCAGCAGTGCAAGGAAATAGCCACTTTTTTTAAACGCTCCAAGACTTCCTCCGTGTCCACCCCGATATTTTTGTAGATTTCTTTTGCCGATTCATATCTTTGTTTTGTTGTCATCTTATATTCTCCTTTTTATTAAGTTGAAATGGATATTTGCATATCCATAAGTTCCCGCAAATGCAGACCGGCCGCCTGCTTTAAAAATCACACCTGCTTTACCGGTTAAATTTTTTAATGGGGAAGGAATTGAATACTCCTGTTCTTGCTTCTTCTATTGTTTTAAATTCACCGGCTTTTAACATCTGCGCAAGGATATTGCCAATTGCAGTTGCCTCCGTGGGACCTGCATAAACATCCTTTTTCGTATATTTTGCAGTTAATTCATTTAAATAATCTGCGTTGGAACCTCCCCCGATTATATGAATTCTTTTATAAGTTTTACCGGTAATCTTTTCAATTTCTTCAACCGTATCCCCATAGCTCATTGCTAAACTATGATAAATGCATGCTGCAAGTTCCCCAACAGAAACCGGTACTTTCTGGTTCGTATCCGAACAATATTTTTTAATGGCATCCGTCATATTATCAGGTGATAAAAAACAATCCGCATTTACGTCTACTCTTGACTGAAAGCCGTCCGCATCTTTTGCAAGCTCACATAATTCCGCAAAGGAATATGCATTCCCCAATTCATGCCTTACGGATTGAATCATCCATAATCCCATAATATTCTTAAGATACCGGAACCGGTAGTCATAACCGCCTTCATTGGTGAAATTTGCAGCTTTGCTTGTCTTGCTGCAATCTGCTTCCTTTCTTTCGATACCCATTAAGGACCAGGTTCCTGAACTGATATATAAATAATCATCGTCATTGGCGGGAACCGATAAAACGGCAGAACCGGTGTCATGGGTAGCCGGCAAGATTACTTCACAGTCAAACCGGACTTCCTCCCTGATAGTATCCCGAAAGTTTCCAACCACTGTTTTGGGTAAAGAAATTTTATGAAACATCTTTTTATGATAACCTAATTTGTCCATTAATTCCTCATCCCAGTCCCTCGTAACCGGGCTTACCAATTGTGTGGTTGTAGCATTGGTATATTCCTGCAGTTTATTTCCCGTCAGTAAAAAGTTAAAATAATCCGGAATCATCAAAAAGCTTTGTGCTTCCGCCATATAACCCGGGTTCCGGGTCTTTACCGCCATCAGCTGATAGATAGAATTAAAGATTTGTTTTTGTATACCCGTCCTGTTATATAATTCATCTTCCGGGATCACTTTATAAACCTCCGCATCCATCCCATTGGTTCTTCTGTCACGATACCCTGCCGTATTGCCAAGTACCCGGTCATTCGAATCAAGTAAAACGAAATCAACACCCCAGGTATCAATACCCATACTGCCTGGTATTTTCCCTATTTCCTTACATTTTTTCAGACCGTTTTTAATTTCGTTAAAAAGACGGTCAAGTTCCCAGCATAAATAACCATCTTTTTTTACCAGTCTGTTGTCAAAACGATATATCTCTTCTAATGTAATTTTACCATCTCTTACGGAACCCAGGATATGCCTGCCGCTTGATGCGCCAATGTCTACTGCCAAATAGTATTTTTGCATATATAATCCTCCTTCCTTTTCCTGCTGTATACATTTATTTATCCGATATTAACATTATACCGTAATAAGCATAAAAAATTAAGGACGCCATTTAATTTAAATAACGACCTTATTTGCATTAACATAAAACATGGTATAAAATTTTCCTTTACTGCAGAACAAACACAGGAAGAAATGTTTCCCGGCAGCTTCCAGATGTGGTTGGAAGATTTTTGCATTGGAAAGGTTCCTTCCTGCGTTTTCCCTGGTCTTTACGTTCCAATTTATTGACTTTTCTACATTTTCGTGTTACCATGTCACCATCACAAATATTACGGTTTGACTGCTGAACCATTCTTGTAACAGAAAGGAGTGTTCTTACATATATTGGTTTTGTGATACTCATGCAGCCCATTAACAAGGTTAACCCAGGACCGGTCTGACAGAAATGTTCAAATTAGCGCCATGCACCTCTATTGGGAAAGTTATTTAGAGGTTAACGAGGAAGAGAGTCATCGAAGGATTCGGCGGATGCTCTCTCACATGCTTGGATGTGTAATATGTCGAAAAAACTTCGGGCAACCGGAGCACAACCGCGGCATAACCAAGAATAATTGAATTAGGCATTGCCCTGACTTCAAGGAACGGATTGAAGCTTGGCAGTGCTGTGAATTCTTATTAATATTTACCAGGTTATTGTTATTATGTTTATAGAACATTGAAAATTTAAACAGTCAAATCTAAATCGATTTGCTGCTTCGCAGACAGCCGTTAAGTGAAAATGCTTCTTATGTCAAAGTCAGTTGAAAACTGTCCCGGCAAAGCAACCCGGAACGGTTTTGCAGCCGGCCTTGTAACGAATCCATTCTTACTTGGCCTGTTGTCTTCGCGGAAATAAGGAAGGAGACAATTTTATGTGT
>JAATEU010000271.1 GCA_015655565.1 Clostridiales bacterium | reverse complement strand
CCCGCTTAATTCCTGAAAACTTGGGTCAAAGGATTCAATTACCAGCGGTCCATTGTACCCCACGGACAGAACAGACTGGAAAAATTCCTTGAATGTGACGAGGCCGGTTCCAGGAATACCTCTATCATTTTCATTCACATGAATATAACCAAGATATTCTTTGCCACAGGTTTCTACTGCTTTTGAAAAACTTTTTTCTTCATGAATCATATGGAAGCAGTCCAAATGGACTTTAACATTTCCCGTTCCTACATCCTTGCAGAATTTAACCCCATCCTCTGCAATATTTAAGAAATGAGTTTCGAAACGGTTGATACATTCTACGCAGATTATGACATTTCCTGTTTTTTTCCCATACTCAGCAACTTCTCTCATACATTCGACGCCCCAAGTCCATTCTTGCTCCGTGCGGGGTTTCTTTGTTAAATAGCCCCAGGCGGCATAATTAACTCCCCCTAAGATAGGAGAACCCAGATAATTACAGATATCAACGGCTTTTTTCATGGCAGCTACTGCATTTTTACGGATATCGGAATCTGGAGAGATTGGATTTGTTTTAAGTGTCAGCGTGGTTGTACATACATAATCAATTCCGACCTTTTCTAACTCTTCTTTTACTTTTCCCATTGGAAATGTAAATGGATTTGAAATTGCAAAATCAACTACCTCAAACCCTAACTCCTTTGCTTTTGAAATAATCCACAAATCTTTCTCGCTGAAATTTTCAGTCCATATAAAAGTATCTACACCAAATTTCATAACATTCTCCTTTCTAAACGTCTAGACAATACAATATTATACGGTGGCAGGAACTTTGGAATTGTTATTTGCAAAATTCTGTAAAACGATAAGTGGTTCATAACTACTTGCGTTTTTAACAACAACACCTTCTTTTGCGGCTGATTCGGATATAAAGAATTCATCACCGGAAGGCTGTTCGAATCTCAATAGACTGGGAGCTTCGCACTCATAAACACCGAATGTACCATGACCCTGTGTTAAAAGCGCGCAATAACAAGCCTGATCTATCAATTTGATTTCAGCACCGGGAGCGATGGTAACTTCTTTCGCCGCAACCCATTCATTTGCATAAGCGACCCATTTTTCAGTCAATCCTTTTTGGGTAGAAGGTATTTCTTTTGGAGCACGGAAATATTTTTCCCTGTAATTTGGCAATGTACTTTCTTTCCAGTCAATTTGATTGAATAAAGCTTCGACGTCATCCTTTTCCTCTTCGGGTTGGCAGCCGGTTAATAAGTTATGGGGATTCACCTCGCCCATTGTTACATTTTCCATAATTGTATTAACATCGCTGTTCCACTGAGGTTCGTACGTAACAATAGAAGCGGGAGCGTGGATGACACCTGCCGGTGTATACCAACCCGTTCCTAATTGAATGCGGTATGCCCTTGAAAATTCTGTTATGCGTGTATCGTTTTTATCATAATTCCGAATGCATTCTTTGATGTCTTCAGGGTTCGTAGCCGGATCAAATCCAAAATAAGTAAGCGGGAATCGTCCTAAATACGAATTATATTGTGTTGGGAAGTAATAGGCTTCCGGTTTTCCATGTTTTCCTATTTTATTTGCTTTTTCTTCGGTTAAGTGTAAATGATGGAATAATGGTTTATCATAATCATAAAGTTTTGCAAATGTCGGCCAGGTTCCATATTTATTCTGCAGGAAGGTACCAATCAAATCTGCTCCCAATGCTTCCACTACATCGGCAAAAAGAAATTTTTCTTTTGTTTTTATGTCAGCCAATACAAAACTCATACCTTCTGTAGGACCTGTTTTTGGGCCGTTTAATGCAACAGTTACTGAACCAAGCCAGCGTTCACAGATACCTCCGCGGTCCATACCAAGTGTATAGTAATCATCCGGATGCAGACGCAATCTGCGTCCCGGCTCATTAAATCCTCTTGGTACCCACGTTGGTGTCAACTGTAAGACACCTTTTCCTTTTTTGAATACTTCCTTTACAGGTACGTTTGACAAAATAGTCGCCTCCTTAAAATATTAATCATTATAATTGTATTTTTGAATATTAATAAGTAACATGAAATAAAATTTAATTTCTTGCACGAAGACATTATAACACATAATATTTAAAAAATACATATATAATTATATAAATTTAACAATAAATATTTCATTAGAGAAAAAATATTTCTCCAAAGGGTCTTTTCTCCTTGACGGACGTTTTCAAATGCGTTATAATCAGTTTGAAACCAACAAGTGTATAAAATAATATTTTTTGAGAGGAAATGACTAATGTTAATGAATATGAAAGACTTATTAAAGGTAGCTAATGAAAAATATTTTGCAGTTCCAGCATTCAATATAGGTACCGGTCAAATATTAAAGGCAGTTATTGAATGCTGCGAGGAAAAGCAGGCACCAGTGATTTTAGCAATTCATCCATCTGAACTGGAATTTCAAGGAGACAATTTTATTGCCAGTTGCATTTCCGCGGCAAATGCTTCCAGAGTTCCAATCACGATTCATCTGGATCATGGAAGTGAAATCGGACAGATTATGAGGGCCATCCGTACAGGGTTTACATCTGTTATGATTGATGCCTCCCGTGCGCCCTTCGAAGAGAATATCGCTGTTACTAAAAAGGTTGTGGAAATGGCTCACCCCTTGGGAATATCGGTAGAAGCGGAACTTGGAACGATTGGCACGACAGGCAATGACGCAGAAGGCGGTAGCGACGAGATTATATATACGAATCCGGATGATGCAGAGGAATTCATTTCCCGAACAGGAGCCGACACGCTGGCAATCGCTATTGGAACAGCACATGGAATCTATCCAAAGGGATTTAAACCGGAACTAAAACTAGACTTGTTAAGTAAAATTAAAAGCATAGTCAATATTCCTTTAGTATTGCACGGGGGTTCGGCAAATCCGGATGAAGAGATTGCGGAAAGCGTAAAACGCGGTATCAATAAAATTAATATTTCCTCAGATATAAAGGATGCATTTTATCAGCAATTACGAATCACGTTAGGCAATGATAAGAAGGTCAGGGAGCCGTTTGAATTATACCTTGAAAGCATTGCGGCAATGAAAAAAGTGATTTGCCAAAAAATTGATTTATTTAATGATGCAGATAAGGTGAAATATTATAGACTCTGATTACCGTAAACGAATCTTATTTAAGGAGAAAAAGTAATGGATGATAATAAAACTGTACTTGAAAGTATAAACCTGCATTATTCAGATATGTTTTCTGCTGAAAAAAAGGTTGCCGATTATATACTCGCAAATCCAGGGCAGGCGGTAATGACAAATGTTTCGGAACTTGCTAATTTAAGTGGCGTCAGTGATGCAACAGTAATAAGAATGTGTAAACGTGTTGGGTATCAAGGTTATTACCAGATGAAAATTAAGTTATCAAATGATCTGGGGAAAGATCAACTTAACCATTTAAAAGATGGTACTCAAAAGCCTAATTCAGTGAAAGAACTTTTTCAGATTTTTGCTTCGAACCTATTTAAAATTGCAAATGATTTAAAAGTTGAATCGTTATTAGATTGTGCTGAATTAATTAAAAAGGCCAGAATGGTTCATGTGGTTGCGGCAGGGAATACTGCTCCGATTGCGAGTGATTTGGGATTCCGGCTTGGCCGTTTTGGAATATCCACAACCCACTCAACGGTTCCTGAATATTTTTTGAACAATGTCAATCTTGCTGCTGAAAATGATATTGTTATTGCTATTTCTCACTCCGGCAGTTCAAAACAAGTCCTACAGGCATTAGAACTTGCGAAAGAGAAGAATATAAAAATTATTGCAATTACTGGATATGAATATTCACCTGCATCCAGGCTTGCAGACCATTTATTAATGGCCAAAGTAGAAACCCCGGTGTTCGTGGATTATGCTCCGGACTCCCATCTCTACGAAATGGCAGTTATCGATGCATTATTATATTTTGTTGTTAATGGAGATACATTACCCAGAAATATTGATGCAGTTGAATTAATGCTTTCAGAATACAAAGTATAAGATAAGCGTATGGGGGCGAAGGTATGGCATATATCGATAAGTACGAAGAATACCTGGAACACATACCGGAAGATATCAAGGCATGTGAGGAATCCGGCAAGAATATAGTGTTTGGATACACAAGTAACCTGGATATCTTGATAAAATGGGATGTTAGTATTTTTAATCATGTATTAGAAGAATTTTTAAAAGAAGAACTCTCCGTAAAAGAGGGCGAAAGCATTGAATCCATGGAAGATTTTGCAAAGATAGTTAGTTTTTATGCAATAAAAGGACTTGGTGGAGAAGTCTGCATATCCAATGCGGCGGTCTGTAATTACCTGGAAGATATATTTGAAACAAAACCGTCACTAGGAGGAACCTGTGCACAAGGAGCCGCCGCGTTAGCGGCCATGGGAATCCCGTCGATTGTCCATATAACAGATAAATGCAGAGCGGTTTGTGAATTTATGAATTATTCCGGACTGTCATTGATATCACAAAAAGGGCGGATTCCAATTATTAAAGGTGCAACCGATGAAATCCCGGTCCGACATATGATATTACAGTATTCAAAAGGTGATGTCGTCAAAATCCATGGAAAAGAATACGTGATACCTGTTTCGAACAGATTGATTATGGATTATGACACGATACACAGGATTTTGCCGATTGAAAAGGAATTTCTCGAATACGTAGAAGAGAATGCAGATAATCTTTACACCTATTCTATTTCAGGATTTAACGCAATTGTTGATTTAGGAATCTTGGATCGCAAGCTTGAGGTGTTGGGAAAGCATTATTCAAAGGTAAAAGTGAAAAACCCTCAATGTATATTGTACCTGGAAGGAGCGCATTACCTAAATTCAGAAACGAAGCACCTGGTATTTCGTAAATTGGCTGAATATATTGATATATTAGGAATGAATGAAGAAGAATTTGTCGATAT
>JAATEU010000619.1 GCA_015655565.1 Clostridiales bacterium | reverse complement strand
GGCAAAGAATCTATAATCTGTACAAAGTAAATGGTGAGAAGGCACCGTCTGACTCCGGAATACAGCAGCCTGGGCTCTGCTCTGAAATGGAATTTGCTTTTATATTCAACTTAACTTATTTGAATTTTTATCGAACTCTTTAATTAGGAGGAAACCAGGCTGATTAAGTAGAAATATACTATTTTTACACCCTTCTTTCTGAATATATTCAATCATTACAATAAATATTCCGGAAAATGGTTGACACAACATGCTGTTTGCGGATATAATAAACAGATAATTAATATAAAGCAATGATGCATTACTGCAATAGAGCGGTGCATCATTTTCTATTTTAAGCAGAAAGGGGTGGAAGTGTGATTCGTGTAAGAAACTTAAATAAATATTTTGGTAAAGCCCATGTATTAAAGGATATCAGCATTGAAGTCCAGGAGGGAGAAAAACTTGTAATTATCGGGCCTTCCGGAAGTGGTAAAAGTACTTTAATCCGTTGTATTAATCATCTTGAAGAACCCAGTTCGGGAGAAGTATACATCGGCGGGGAGTTGGTGACGAAAAGAAACCGGTGTGAAGTTAACCGTAAGAACACAGCAATGGTATTTCAGCAGTTTAACCTTTACCCCCATATGAGTGTAGTTAAGAACCTGACCTTGGCGCCTAGAAAATTACAGGGAATTTCCAAAGAGGAATCCAAAAAACTTGCAATGTATTATCTGGAAAAAGTCGGATTGGCAGATAAAGCAAATGCGTATCCCCAGAACCTGTCCGGAGGTCAGCAGCAAAGGGTTGCCATAGCCAGGGCTTTAGTGACAAAACAAAAGATTATTTTATTTGATGAACCGACCAGTGCCCTGGATCCGGAAATGGTGCAAGAGGTACTTGATGTAATGATAAATTTATCAAAAGAAAATATCACTATGATCTGTGTGACCCATGAGATGGGTTTTGCAAAACAGGTGGCGGATAAGGTGATTTTTATGGATGACGGAAGAATTGTTGAGGCAGGAAATCCGGAACAATTTTTTGATAATCCTGAAAATGAACGGACAAAGCTTTTCTTAAGCAAGATATTAAGGTAACCGTGTTAACAGGGACGGTAATAATCAGGGTGGTTAAGCATAATACGTTAAATTATTGCGGCAGCTCTATAAAAATATTAAGGAGGATATAAAATGAAAAAAATCAGAACAAAAAAACTTAGGTTAATATTTGGCTTAGTACTGAGCCTTACCATGATCTTGGGAACAGCCTGCTCAAGTTCTGAAAAGACGGGCACGGACAGTACGACAGGCGGCACCGTGAATACGGAAGATACGACTGCTGACAGCGATACCAATTCCTCAGGCAGCGATACCTCTTCGTCAGGTGAGGCAGATAAAATCAAGTCGGCAGGTGTATTAAAGGTAGGCTGTAAGGTAGATGTGCCTAAATTTGGTTTACAAGATACTGCAACCGGTGAATATACAGGCCTTGAAATAGATTTGGCCTATGAGATTGCTGGTAAAATATTTGGTGTAACTGCCGAAGAAGCCAAAACGAAGAAATTAGTCGAATTTCAAGGCGTAACTGCTAAAACCAGAGGGGCCTTACTGGATAACGGGGAAATAGATTTAGTAATAGCTACTTTTACTATTACCGATGAGAGAAAAGAATCCTGGAATTTTTCATCACCCTATTTTACTGATGCAGTTGGTTTAATGTGCCTGGCGGATGCGGCTTATTCTTCCATTGAGGATTTGGACGGGGCAATCATAGGTGTTTCACAGGGGTCATCTACCCAGGCAGGTATTGAACAGTACATAGCGGATGAGAATCTGTCCGTTACCCCGGAATTTCAGGAATTTGACGGATATCCGTCTTTAAGCGCAGCCCTGGCCTCCGGCAATATTGATGTATTCTCTGTGGACCGTGCAATTTTAGCCGGTTATAATGATGACACAACGAAAATTTTACCTGACCGTTTTGCAGAACAGGAATATGGAGTTGCATCAGCTATAAATAATAAAGAACTTGCGGCACTGGTGGAAGAGGTAGTTACTGATTTAAAGAGCAGCGGTAAATTGGATACAATGATTTCTGACTGGGGAATTGAATAAAATTAATTTCAGTTGGAGATAAGTTATATAAGTCTTTATGATAAATGAATTGGGGATGTGAAGCAAATTCAAATACATATTTGACGATTAAAGTGAAAAATAAAGCATATTTTTCACCCTCCTGATTTGAGTACCCGCCAAAGCGGGCAGATGGAGTTATGGAGAAATCCATATAATCGCCAGAAAGGGTATTTATTATGTTTGACACCCCTTTTCATAGTGTGAAAGGGGGATAAAATGGTAAAAGGTCTGTTAAGTAAACAGCGGTGGGAAGCATTGTTTGAGAATGCGGCGCCTTTTTTTGAGGGGATGTTAATGACATTAAAGGTTGCCGCGGCAGGTTTGGCATTGGCTTTACTGCTGGGGATTATTTTTGGTTTACTTTCCACGTCAAAGAGTAAAATCTTAAGAGGAATTGCCAGGGTATATGTGGAATTTTTTCAAGGAACTCCGTTAGTAATCCAGGTGTTCTTTTATTATAATGGTTTGCCGTTAATTTTAAAAAGCATATTAAATTCCAGCAGGGCAGTCCGTATTCCTAAATTTCTTTTAGGGGTAATGGGTGTGGGATTATATCATGGTGCGTATATATCTGAGGTAATCCGTACCGGAATAGAGGGAGT
>JAATEU010000090.1 GCA_015655565.1 Clostridiales bacterium | reverse complement strand
TTTTAAAATTAGAATGCAGAATTATGATAAAGGTGCATATATCCTGCTTGGATTGGATTTAGATTATTTACAGGAAATTGTTAATGGATTACCAATCGAATCTTCGTTCTAATTGTTAAGAAAAATAAAAGGCATGTTTCAATGGTGGTAAGAATATTCTGTTTCTGCTCTATTATTGGTTCAGGCCTGTTTTTTTTATGTTAAAAAACTCATTTCATATTTTCTATTTGTTCTTAAATTTGTTTGCAGACCAAAGCTGTGGCATGTTATAATTGAATTCAGGGAAATGCCCATTCTTTATGGATTGTTTTTTGAGGCTGTGACTACTGTTACGGCAGAAAAAGGGGAGGGTATTGATTTACATTGATTTATAAACCAATTTACAAAAGAGGGGCGTATGTGCGATGATTAAGATAGCAATCTGCGATGATGATGAAGCTTTTACTTCCGAAATTGAGTCCCTGCTGGACAGTATAAGCAAATCCGTTTATATTGAAATGGAGAAGCTTAACAAGTTATATAAAATCAGGGAAAAATACATTCGTTTTGTATTTCGGAACTTCGCACTGATAAGCCGTTTTACAGGATATGAAAATGTAGAACTTCCATTATTAGTCAGAAATATTCCATACAAAAAAAGAAAAAAGATTGTCTGCGAAAAGCAAAAGTTGTTAGGATGTAGAAGTTACAATTCATAAATTGCCCGGTCAGATATCTGAGGATGCCCTTCCATGTAGTTTTTATGCGGTCTTTGTACCGATGTCAACCAAAGTAAGATATGTTAATTAACGTAAATTAAAAATTCTATTCATTATAATATTTATAAATAAACATTTTATTTTAAAATTATACAAAATCCGTATTGACAAAAAAATATGGATGCAATATGATATCACATATGGGAACGATACCGTATTGGAGACAGGTATGGTAACAATTAAAAAGTAACAAAACCTGCTGGAGTAGGAACTTCTACCACATCCAAATATTTCCGAAATGGAAGCTATATTAGCAATGATGCCGAAAAACGGATATAAACGGCGTATCAGGAGCTTGAATTATTCGCCCAATGCAATTGCGCGGGCGATGAAGTACAATCGGAGTTATAAAACATAGGGTTAATGATACCAGCCATCGGTAATCCCTTCTTTACCCAATTGGTTGAAACAATTGAACAAAATTGCATGAAATACGGTTATAAAACGGTGCTGTGCAATACCAACGGGTCGACAAAAAGAAGATAAGCAAATGTATTTCATTCATTTTTCGTCATTGTAAAGCAGTAGTCTGCAGGGTTTTTGATGTAACCGGAGCAGAAAATGCTTTTAATGGGGCCTTAGCGGGAAGCTATGCCGATATAAATAACTATACATCATAGGAGGATACAATGAAAAAGACACTATTATTAATGATGGCATTCGTATTAAGCTTTGCGGTTTTTACCGGATGTTCAAAGAAAGAAGCTTCGGGTGAGTATACGGTTGCTTTGTTAATTCCTTATCAGGGGGATCAATCATTTTACGATTTGGCAGTGGAAGGTACTAAACTGGTAGATGAAAACTTAACGGATGTTAATACAAAAATTATTGAAATCGGTACCGATGATTCCAAATGGAAATCCTATTTTGTCGATGCGGCAGAGGAAGGATATGATGTAATACTCAGCTGTAACTGGCAAATCGCTCCTTATATGAACGAAGTGGCAGCAGAATATCCGGAGCAGAAATTCATCAATTTTGATATTGAAGAAAGTGCCGGTTTGGATAATGTGTATTCTATGTTCTACTCCACAAATGAAATCGGTTATTTATGCGGTACAGTTGCCGCAGCAGCCACGACCTCCCATATGGAATTAGCGGATGAAAATGCAACAATCGGCTTCATCGGCGGTATGGATATCCCGGGTATCAATGACTTTATGGTCGGTTATGTGGAAGGTGCCCAGTCCGTTAATCCGGACATAAAAGTAGCAGTATCTTATGTAGGCGGTTTCCAGGACGTGGCAACTGCAAAGGAAATCGCATTAAACCAATATAAAACAGGCATTGACGTAATCTTTGCATGTGCCGGTAATGCCGGCAACGGTGTTATTGATGCCGCAAATGAACTGAATAAATATGTAATCGGTGTTGACAGCGACCAGGCAATGTTATATGCACAAACAGATGAAAAAAAAGCTGAAAAAATCATAACTTCCGGTTACAAAACTATTGATAAAACAATCCTGGCATCCGTAAAGGCTGCAAAAGAAGGAACTCTAGAGTGGGGCACCCATGTACAATTCGGTTACCAGCAGGAGGGTATCGGCATTGCCAAAAACAAATACTATGATGCAGCTTTAACTGACGATGTAAAAGCAACCATAGAAGAAGCAGAAACAGCTTTAAAGGAAGGCACTGTCACCATTTCTTCTGCATTTACCATGGATGATGCAGCAATCAGTACTTTCAGGGAAAATGTACAACCATAATAATCTGCCTGAGATTGATAATTGTATTTGCAGTGTTGGCCTCACAGGTCAATTCCGCTGATTCTTAAACGAGATAAGCAGTGGGGAATAAAAATTCAACCTATCAAGGAAGTTCCCTTAGGCGGGGTTTGGATTTGCCTGTTTGATTATAAAAGTATTGACAGCAGGGTCTGTTCTAATTCATAAGACAGACCCTGCTTATAATAGAGTGTACTCTTAAAAATCTTCCATAATCCGGAATGTTTCTAAGAGTACCCTGATAACACCATCAAAACGCATGGAGGTTAATTTAATGGGTCAGGATTATATTTTGGAATTAAAAGATATTGAAAAGGTTTATGATAATGGAGTTATAGCTAATAAAGGTATATCCATTGGTTTCCGTGAAGGTGAAATCCATGCGGTTGTGGGTGAAAACGGTGCAGGAAAATCCACATTAATGAAGCTGATATTTGGTTTGGAAAGACCGACCCAGGGCGACATTTATTATAAAGGAAAAGAAATGAACTTTCACTCGCCCCTTGATTCCATTGCAGTGGGGATTGGAATGGTGCATCAGCATTTTATGCTGGTTCCTTCCTTTACCGTCCTTCAAAATATTGTGTTAGGCGATGAACCGACAAAATTCAGCTTTATAAAAGTAAAAGAAAGTAAAAAGAAAGCCTCAGAACTTGCAAAACAATACAATTTTCAATTATCCATGGATGAAAAGATTGAAAATTTAAGTGTTGGCATGAAGCAAAAGGTAGAAATATTGAAGCTCCTATATAAGGGAGCCAAAATTTTAATTCTGGATGAACCAACAGCGGTTCTTACTCCCCAGGAAACAGAACAGCTCTTTGCTGAATTAAAGAAATTTAAACAAAACGGCCATACCATCCTTTTTATTTCCCACAAATTAAACGAGGTAAAGCAAATCAGCGACCGGATTTCGGTAATCCGCAAAGGACAATTAATAGCAACCCACGAAACAAAGGATGTAAGTATCGAAAATATATCGGAGCTGATGATTGGGCGGAGAATCGAATACTTATATGATGACATTAAAATTGAAGTCAAGGGCAAAAAGAATGCTTTAAATATAGAGAAGGTAAGTTTACGGCAAAATAATGTTTCCTTATTAAAAGATATATCCTTA
>JAATEU010000071.1 GCA_015655565.1 Clostridiales bacterium | reverse complement strand
GTAATGTATATATAACCATTGGTGAGAATACTTATATTATTCACGATGGTAATCTAATTAAGGCCGGCTTAGAATATAAGGCTGTTAAAACTCTTAAGGGAATCACTGCAAATGATAATACTACTACAAGAATTATAACGGATGGCAAAGGGGTTAAACGAACCGTGGTTACCTGCTCCTCTTCTTTAAACGGCTGGTCATTATCCCAAAGCATTTCAAAGAAGCAGTTTTCACAGCAAAGACAATGGTATTACTTTCTTCTATTTTTCATCTGCTTTATTATCCTTATGTCAGGAACCTTTTTAACCATATTTTTAAATCATAATATCAACGTACCCATCAAAAAAATCAGGCGTAAAATAAGGCAGATATCCACCGGGGATTTTTCTGCCGATCCGTCCATAGAATGGAATAATGAATTTGGTGACATCGGAAAAGGAATCAACACCTTATCCTTAGATGTGGTAAACCTGATGGATAAACGTGTATCGGATGAAAAACAGAAAAATGAACTGGAATACCAGATTTTATTAAGCCAGATAAACCCGCATTTTTTATATAATACTTTAAATTCCATTAAATGGATGGCAACCATTCAGAATGCATCCGGTATTGCAGAAATGATTACGTCCCTGGCAAGGCTTCTAAAAAAGGTGTCAAAGGAAGCAAAACAACAGACTACGATAAGAGACGAATTATCCATCCTGAAGGACTATTTTCTGATACAGAAATACCGTTACGGCGGCATTATCTCCATTGAATATGAAATTGAGTCAGAGGATTTATATGACTGCCAGATTTTAAAGTTTTCCTTGCAGCCTCTTGTAGAAAATGCAATCTTTCACGGTATTGAGCCTAAGGGAGAAGCAGGACTTATACGGGTGGAAATACGGCATTTTAACGAAAAAGACGTAATCATTGACATTACGGATGACGGTATCGGCATGACCCCGGATAAGATTACGGAAACCTTATCCGGAGAAACAAAAGACTCCACTGCTTTCTTTAGAAAAATCGGAATTGCCAACGTTAACAACCGTATTCAATATACATACGGAGAAAAATATGGTTTATCCATTATCAGCGAACCGGGTAAGTATACCAGGATGAATATCCTTATCCCGTATACAAAACAGGAATGATTTTTTATCCTGCGGGATTTTTGTTTTAATCTGTTTATTTTAATTTAAATCATATAAACTATAATTGGTTTGGTAAAGCATAATCTTAAACTATTTTTTTATTAATTATTATTTTAATTGCTCTTTGGAGGGAGGATTCTAATTCTATGACAAAATTATTGATTGTTGAAGATGAGCCTTTAGTGCAAATTGGGATTCGGTCCATGTTAAACTGGACGGAGCTTGGAATTGAGATATGCGGTATTGCCAAGGATGGGGTCCAGGGGTTGGAATTTATTGAAAAGTATGGTCCAAAGATTGTAATTACGGATATTAAGATGCCCCGGATGAATGGGTTGGAACTGATGAAAGCCTGCAGGGAACGGTTTGGAAAGCTGCCCGCATTCCTTATTTTAACGAGCTATGAGGAATTTCAATTTTTAAAGGAAGCAATGAAATATCAGGTTATTGAATACCTGATAAAGCTTGAATTAAATCAGGAGGATTTAACTGCCGCCATAAAAAAGGCACTTCAATCCGTTGAGGAAACAGAAGAAGGTAATCCAAACCTCACGGTTTCAACCGTTATGGTAACACAGCCCTTTTATGACAAATTTTTCATTAAACTGCTGTTTAACCTTTTTGAAAATGAAAAGCAGGAACGCATACAGGCCAATGAACTTAATCTCGAATTTAATGCCAGCTCTTATGCCGTAAGTCATTGTGAAATTGTTGAATACACACCTATGTGGAAGTCCCCGGATAAAAACAGGCTTTTAAGCCTCTACTCCAGTACGATTCAGATGATACAAAAAATTGCGAAAAAATATATTACCTGTTATGCTGCCTCTTTAGATACAAAACATTTTTCAATTATCTTTTGTCTTGATGAAGCTCAGGGAAAGAACTATAAGGAGATTATATCAGAAGTGCTGGATAAAACCTGTTCCATGGTCCATAATTATTTTAACGTAACCATACTTAGCAGTATCGGCAGCCCATGTCATAATCCCCTTCATATTTCGGAAGCATATCAGGATGCACGGCAGATATTTTCATCTGTTACGGCAGAAAAACCTGTTTTATTTTATGAAGATTTACGAACAGATAAATTCTCTAAGAATATTTTTAATATGTCCCTGTTCCGTAACGATATTAAAAAGGCTTTTGAAGAATTTGACACGGATACCTTAACTTCCGTTTTTAATCAGATATCGAATATTTTTCATGCCCATCAGGCCCATTACCTGCAATCCATTGATGCGGCAAGTAATATACTTTATCTTGCCATCTCACTGCTGCCTGACGGGGAAGAGACGGTGGCTGATATATTCCGGGAAGAAACCGACGGCTACCGTTCCCTTTATAAGCAGGCCAATGTGGATCAGGTCACCGGCTGGCTGCTGTTTTTCAGGGATGGGTTATGTAATGTGTTAATGGAACAAAAAAAGAATTATAAAAACCACATTGTAACCAACGTAAAGAAATATATAGAATTGCATATTAATGAAAAATTAACCTTAAATGACGTATCTTCAGTCTTTGGAATAAGTCCGAATTATTTGAGCCAGTTATTTAAAAAATATAACGATGCCGGTTTCTCCGAATATATTACCCAGAGGAAAATTGCTAAAGCAAAGGTACTTATGGCAGATAGTAATTTAAAATTGTATGAAATAGCCGACAGACTTGGCTTTGAAAGCTCTTTTTATTTCAGTAAGGTTTTTAAGAAGGTGGAAGGCTGTTCACCAAGGGATTATATTCAGGTTAAGATGAAAATTTAAGGATTGTAAAATAAACGTAACTATTTTGCCGTACCGGCAAAAAGTTACTTATCTGACAGGAGGCATATCATGTTTTACGAAAAGGCGCAAGAATTAAATATTAAACTAAATGATTACATACCCTTCCCGGATATTGGAAACAGGCCGGCCTGGAATGCATTAAATGCATTAAGAAAAAAAGAAATGATATCCCTGGCTGAATCTTATATGCCCTATTCCTACCCTTTTATTCCTGCCACTCTTTTTATGGATTACTACAAAACAGGAAATCGCGTACAATTTGAGAATGCCTATATGGAACGCCGGAGAAAACTGAATACTTTTGTCTTAACTGAATGTATTGAAAATAAGGGCCGCTTTATGGACGCCATAGTTGACGGAATATTTTTATTGTGTGAAGAAAGTGCCTGGCAGCTCCCGCCCCATAATACCTATACCCGTTCCTTCGGGGAAAACTGTCTGCCGGATACCACCCGCCCGGTCTTAGATTTATTTGCCTGTGAAACAGGCGCACAGCTTGCCATGATTTATTCCCTTATGAAGAATAAATTAGATGAAATATCGGAGCATATCTGTATCAGGATGGAAGCCGAATTCCTTCACCGCATCCTGTATCCCTATCTGAACTGTCATTTCTGGTGGATGGGCCGGGAGGATGAACCTATGAATAACTGGACCATCTGGTGTACACAAAATATACTGCTGACAGTATTCTTAATATCTTCAAAGCCTTCAAAATATAAGGACGGTGTCTGGATTCATTCCAGGGATGATTTAACGGAGGCTTCCATTTCTATCACCAATACTACAGGAGTAGAAAATTGGCAGTCCATACAAAAAAAAGTATTATTAAAGGCTTCCAAAAGCATTGATTACTTTCTAAAAGGATATGGGGAAGATGGCTGCTGTGATGAAGGGGCGCAATATTACCGCCATGCAGGATTATGTCTCTTTCATGCCATGGAGGTATTAAATTCAATAACCAATCAGGCTTTTGATTTTTACGGTAATTCCAAAATTAAGAACATAGCCGAATACATCTATAATGTCCATGTAGAAGACATTTATTATATTAATTTTGCTGACTGTTCACCTGTTGCAGGCCGTGCAGGCGCCAGGGAATTCTTATTTGCCAAACATGTCAACAGTCCTGATATGATGAAATTCGCCGCTCTTGATTATAAAGCTTCCGCTGATAAATTACTGTCGGAAGAATTAAATCTCTTCTACCGGGTTCAATCCTTATTTGCAAATGATGAAATAGAAGCTTATAATACAGCCGTTCGTCTCTTACATAAGGATATCTACTATAAAAGTGCAGGTGTATTTGCCGTAAGCGACTCCACATACTTTTTAGCAGCCAAGGCCGGCCATAACCAGGACAGCCACAACCACAATGATACCGGAAGTTTTACCGTATATAAAAATAGCCGCCCTTTTTTAATTGATATCGGTGTAGAAACCTATTCCCAAAAAACTTTTTCCCCACAGCGTTATGAGATATGGACCATGCAGTCTGCTTATCATAACCTGCCGACCATAAACGGAGTAATGCAGAAAAACGGACGTGAATACTGTGCAAAGGATGTTGAGGTAAATTTGGATTTAAACAATCCTTCCATCTTTATGGATATTGCGGATGCTTATCCCAAAGAAGCATGTATTCATAAATACCTCCGGAAAATAACCCTGAATAAAAATAAAAATATCAAAATTGAAGATAAATTCACTTATTCGACAGAAGTAGAATCAACAAATTGCACCCTTTCCTTAATGGCCTATGAAAAACCAGAGATTGAAAATAATATAATTATAATTGGTGAGCTGGGGCAGATCCGTGTTCTCGGTAATGCTTCCCTGGCATATGAAGAAATTCCAATTACCGACACCAGATTACAGTTAGCCTGGAAACATAATATTTACAGGATTTTGATAAATACAGATTCTGATAAGGTTATTCTTATTATTAAATGATTACTCACCAAATCCTATGACATTCTTGAAAAATGCTCAATCGCTTTTGCAAATTCCGCTACGGTTTTATCCGCATTCCCATGTTTAATCCCACCCCGTACACAATGATTAAGATGCCCCTCTAAGACAACCTGTCCAACCTTATGTAATGCACCTTTTGCCGCATTAATCTGTATTAGAACACTTTCACAGGGAACATCCTCATCTATCATCCGCTCAATAGCATTTAATTGTCCTATTATTTTTTTTATTCTTTTATGAAGTTTTTCCGAATCCATACACTGACGCACTTTATTTATCTCCTTTGATGCATTAACCTTAAAAGGCATAGAGTTACGATATCATTAAACAGGGAATCTGTCAATTATGCTTAATGATAGTATTTATCCTCCAAGTGTAATATCCTGGGTCTGATACCAGTCCAGGGCTTCATATAAATGCTTTAAACTAAATTCCGGCCACATAGCGTCTATTACATAGAAATCAGCATAAATGGACTGTATGGGAAGAAACCCGCTTAGCCGCCTTCTGCCGCCCCACCTTATAATCAAATCAATTCTTGATATATCATATGAAGCAATTCCCGTTATAAAACTGTCTTTTCCATTTATTCCCCCTGATTTTAAGGAATGACTCAAATCCCAGTCCCAGCCGTAATTCACTAAGAAATTAATATTCATCAGTCCTTTTCCAATGACAGCCCGTTTTGTAAAGGAAAGCAGTTCCTTAGGAAATAAGGGAGAACTGGTATTACCTATAACCAGCAGGTTTGCATCCTGCCCTGAAAGTTGCATAACAGAATCCACACAGGCTTTCTGAAAGGCTTTTGTCTGAACGGCAGGCCTCTTGGTATTATCCTGTGTAAAGCCATAAAAGGTCATTTCTTTAATTCCTAATCCAATGCATTCCATGTAAAGTTCAAATCCGGGACTGATGCCATGTTCATAACCGTCTTCTTTATTCAAGCCATTACTTTGTGCCCATCTTCTGTTGCCATCCGGAATAATTCCAATATGCTGTGGTAACCGTTTGTATTGTTTCATTATTATACCCATTGCATATCGCAAGCAGGCTTGCGATACTGCCACAAATAAATAGGTTGAAAGAATTAATTGTGGCATTCCTTTCATATATTATATTATCTTTCAACCTTTCAGACATGCCGGGCGGCTTCACCTTCCGGCACAAACAATGTATGAAATCTGTTCAAAATCTTTTTAT
>JAATEU010000198.1 GCA_015655565.1 Clostridiales bacterium | reverse complement strand
CCCTATATTTTTACCTTCCCGGCCGGTTGTAATATTTTGGAATCCTTTGCTGTTGTTATCGGCCTGAATTGGTTCAACCGTAACCGTATAATATAATTCCGGGTTATTGCCTTGTTTTATATTCAGGGTGACGTAATAATCCTTTTCTTTCTTTAAATCAATATCTGTTTTTATCTCCGGATTTATGGCTGTTAACAGTAATTTCACAAATACGGCGGCCGGTTTGCCGCACAGCAGATATGCAGCCAGCAGCCATGCATATTTGTTTATTTCCGGAATTTTTAAATTCTCCGCAATACTGATTAAAACAGAATTACCGGCTACATCCACAGGTCGTGTAACTAATGCGATTATTATTATTACGGCCAGATGTAACATCTGATCCAAAAGGAATAACTCCAAACTATAATTAGGATAACCCGGCTTCTTATTTATTTTTTGGGTAATACTCCTTTTAATATAGTCAATTAAGCCATGGGATAATACTAATATACCTGATATTATTAAAAAATATTTAATTGGAAATCCCAGGTACACCATAATTCCTTCTGTAGCAGAATAAACCAGACAATGCAGTAATAGTTTTTGAATATTATGATTTTTCCCCCGCGCAATGTCATTACTTTGAAAATAAAAATCTCCCAGCAAATGTCCGATTATTAATAAAGCATAACTCATACTATATCTCCTCATAAGTTTTTTTAATATACCTTACCGCTGCCAAATCTAAACTTCTGATTGTTATCATATTACCATTTCTCATCATTTTATCTATATTTTGTCTTGTAGTCCCAATGGCTTTCGATATGTTTGCCGCCATTCCTTTTTTCAAAAGCATTTCTTCTAATTCCGTATCTGCTTCAAAAATCCATATTTTTTCCAATAAATCCAATTCACAGTCCTTAATAGCATATACCTGTCCGGCACCTCTGGTGCTTAACATTTTAATGTTGCTCATTCCAATGTTATAGCTGTATTTGTCTTTAATTAAAGGCTTTAACCTATGAAACCCTTCCGGATTTATCAAAGCATCATCTGCGAAAGGATACATGAATTCCATGATCAGCATGGTAAAGTTTTGTAAATAACTTTGCTGCTTATATAATCCATAGGATGCATTCATGATTGAATTTACAAAAAAGTCTTCGTCACTTGTTTTTATTCTAAATCTTTGTGTCTGCATTCCATAAACATCTTCTATGGCTTTACGGGCAAAGTGATAAGCCGGACCGTCCTGTTCCGTGGAACCCCCGGCCTCTACCCTTACAGTCCACTCACCGGCCCCTATTCCGGCCCGTATCTGGACCGGATAAATCAGGAGGGATAAAAGCCTTAAATACAGAAACGCCGAAACCGTCGATGAAAATAATCCCTGTAATTCATCTCCGCCGCTAAATGTGACTTCACGTTCTAACCTGGGATTAAAAATATTATTTAAAGCATCAATACAATCTTTTATATATAACTGAATCCTGTTTCTTTCTTTCACGTTATATGATTTCGAATTTTTAATGTCAACGATTAAAGCGGTATATAACTGCATTCCTATCACCTCAGCTTATATTATAAATGCTTTCGTAATATAATGCAACCTGTTTAAGTTGCATTATATTTATGCAACCTGTTTAAGTTGCATTATATTTATGCTGCCTGTAAGTTGCAATCATACTAATCGGCTTCTTTTGACTACCCGTATGATTTCAAAAAAGAATCTGACTTGTCAGACTTTGGCGCTGACGCGCCGCCACTTCAGTGACAAACTTCCTCTCCCGCGTCATGCTAATCCTAAGGTCATGCTTTTTATCTGACAGGGCGCAATTTCCTATCAGAAAAAAAAGAGTTTTTCACAAGCACATATGTTTGCGAAAAACCCTGTAAACTATAACCGTATATTATTGTTCCATCTGTCTGCCTAAAAAATATGAAGCAGTACTTGCCAGCTTATTCTCAACATCGCCGAATTTTACTTTAGGATCCTTCGACAGTATTATTACAGAGCCAATCGCATCCCCTTCACTGATAATAGGCCAAATGACCTGATAGGTATAGTCACTGTCATCCTCCGAAACAATCCGTACAAAATTTTTATCTTCTTTTGATGCCAAGATATTTTCTCTTTCATTTATTACCTGTTCCAATTCCGGCGTAATCGCTTTTGATAACAGTTCCCTCTTCATACTGCCGGCTGCCGCAACAAACTGATCCTTATCCGATATAGCGATAATATGTCCCGTAGCCTGTGCCAGGGAATCAGCATACTGTTTCGCAAATAGTCCAAGTTCTCCAATAGGTGAATATTTTTTGAGTATGATTTCTCCTTCTCTGTCGGTAAAAATTTCAAGCGGATCACCTTCCCTTATGCGCAATGTGCGCCGAATTTCTTTGGGGACTACAACACGTCCCAGGTCATCTATTCTCCTAACGATTCCTGTGGCTTTCATAATTAATTCCTCCATCTTGCATGATAATCATAATGTGGTACTTATGGTTATTATTGTTTGTAAAAAGGAAAAATTTATACGTTAAGAACTAATTTTAGTAAAAATTTTATTTTCAGGAATTTAATATCTGACCCCAAGAAGAAATAAACCCTGGGAACTAACCGTTATTCCGGCATGCTGCCGATTTTTCCCTTTCAGGATTTCTATCACATCCTCAGGGCACCTGATTCCCTGCCCGATTTCCAGTAAGGTACCAGTCATAATCCTTACCATATTGTAAAGAAATCCGTCACCGGTTATTTTAATTCTTATTTCATTGGCCGGTTTTCCATATCTTTGCCGGGCGTATCTGTAAATATCAATATTTTCAATTGTCCTGACGGTGGATTTACCGTTTTTTCTGTCCGTAGAAAAAGCCTTAAAATCATGGGTACCGGCAAAGCAGGCCGAGGCTTTCTTCATGGCGTCCATATTAAGGGGAACCGGTACATGGCAAGTATATTTTCTGGAAAATACGGACGGCACCCGGCCCTGGTCAATGCGGTATTCATATGTCTTGGCTTTAGCAGAATAACGGCTGTGGAATTCTTTATCCACCTCCTGCATGTCAAGTATTTTAATATCCTCAGGCAACAGGATATTTATATTTTTTTTCATAGCCTCAACAGATTGACTGGAAATACAAGGAAAATTAGCAACCTGTCCCAGAGCATGGACACCGGCATCCGTTCTTCCTGACCCAATTATTTTAATATTCTCATCTAAATATTTTGCCGTGCATTCTTCTAATATATTTTGAACGGAACGTTTCCCAGTGGTAAAACCCTGCCGCTGCCAGCCGGCATAACCACTTCCGTCATACTCCAATACTAATTTAATATTTCTTTTATTCCTGCTGTTTCCTGTTTTATTATTCATTTTAGCTCCCATGGCATATCCGAAACATTGTTTCTGATATTATCTAACATAAGACATTCATCTTTTGAATGTCGTTGTTTGATCAGGGTTTGAAAAATACTTTGTATTTTTCAAACCCGCTCTAGCTCCCGGCTATGCATTAAACATGACCTTTTCACTGTTAAATGCTTTCGTAATCAATACCGTGATAATTACGGCCAATAATAAGGTGCCGCCTATTGTAGCCCCAAATTGGGCCGGGGTCAATTCTCCCACCAGGATATTCTGTATGGAAATTGCACTGCCATATACCGGTATTGCAAACATGCCTAAAGTCTTTTCTTCATTTCCCGAAAACATGGTGGCCATGCCGGCTACTATTACAATTAACAGGAGGGGTGTCACATAGGCAGAAGCTTCCTTTACTGTTTTGGCTAATACCGCTGCAAGAGCTACGATTGCAACATATAAATATACCATTGCCATTAATATTGCAAGCAGCTCTGCGATCTGCAAAGCTGAAAATTTTAAACTAAGCCCCTCCATTCCGCCGCTCCCAAAACCCTTTAACATAACCGGCATGGATAATATCATGGAAACTGCGTAAATGGCTGCTGACAGGCTTGCAAGCATGGATATGGAGATTAACTTGCCCACTACGATTTCCTTTCTTTTTAAGGGTGTTAACAGCATGCTGGCCATGGTTCCGCGCTCTTTTTCCCCTGCTATGGCATCAATTCCAAGACTCATGGCTCCCTGAAACAGCATAAAGGTAATCAGATAGGGAAGCAAGATTCCAAATACCTTGCCGGTAGCCTTTTCATCATCCACAATGACGGAGGAATCCGGATCCACATCAATGTTAAATACCGTCAGCTGATTTAAATCTCCAAAACGTGCAGTTAAAAGCTGCTTCTGGTATTCTGAAAGGACCTGGTCCACAAAATTATCCCTGGCAGTACTGGAGTAGTCTTCTGAAGTGTTATAATAGGTTTTAACTTCAGGTATTGCATCACCGGCTTCATAATGATTGACCTTATCCAGAAAATCTTCTTCAAATACAACTAAAAGATCCGTTGTACCATTTAAAATACCTTCTTTCACGGCAGTAAGCTCCTCACCCGGATCCAGATACCGGATATCGGCATTAAACCCGGTAAGGGTCAGGATATCTTTAAATCCTTCCGGTTCGTTCCGGATATAGATCTTTGAAATATGCTTTTCTATATCATTTACCATTCCAGACTG
>JAATEU010000533.1 GCA_015655565.1 Clostridiales bacterium | reverse complement strand
TTACAATATCCGATGAACATTTTGATACCAATTGAGCCAGTTCACTTGCAGGCCTTGCATGAATCCCTGATTTATTCACAACAGTTATTTTTTTACTAACCATACCTATCCTCCTCTTAAAGTCACACCAGCTCCCATGGCATAGCCGAAACAAATATTTCACACTAACCAATATTCTGCCGCTACACTCCAAAATACTCAAATAATATTTTCTCCGCCTCACTGTTCCATAAGCCTTTGTGCCTCTTGCAGGAACCGGAAAGCTTTTCAAATAACGGATCGGTTTTTCCCAATTCCTCAAAGTCCTCCAAAGCCGTAAGCGGCATTTCAAATTGGGTATAGGTTAATTTTTTACCTCCCGGAATCTCAGCCAGGTTCCTGGTCGCTTGTGCAATACTGTCAATACCGCCCACATGTGTAACCATAACGGCCGGTTCAATCAGCCCCTTAGCCGCTAAATCAATGGCTTCCACCAGATCATCCGTATTGCCGCCGGTAGTTCCCAAAATATGGGTACTTGTATAATGGGTATTGTATAAATTTATTTCCGCCTTAAATTGATTATCCGTCGGTCCTGCAAAGAAATTCATACAACCGTCAAAAGCTAATAAGGCATCTCCCATTTCAGCAACCTGACGGATCGGTACATACACAAATACATCATCGTAACCATGGCCTTTTGTGATTTTCATCAGCTCATCTATTGGCTTCTCCAGGACGGCAGTATTTGCATAAACAAGTTCAATTCCTTTTTCTGCCGCAGCTTCTTCTGAAATTACTTCTCTTGCCCTTTTAATCCTGTCATCGCTGATATCGGTTACCACGATTCGTTTTGGTTTATTTTCCATATATAATCCATAGCTGACAGCTCCAAGTCCCATGGGACCGCACCCTCCCATGATTAAAATATTTCCCTCCGCCTTTGTTCCCATAGCATGCTGATAATTTTGCTTATTGGTATGATAATTGGCATGATAGCCGCCGATAATACAGCTCATAGGCTCACCCAGGGAGGCTTCAAAATAGCTTTCCCCGTCATAATTTAACAGACAGCCCAGCTCCATTACTTCCTGCGGTATAATGCAATAGGTGCAGGCGCCTCCAAAGAATTCATACGAATATCCCGGGGAAGCCAGGCTTCCTTTATAGTTAAGGGCCGGCTGCAGGGCAAATTTCTGCCCCGGTTTAAATTGATTTTCCCATTTTGCACCAACCTTTACCATATCTCCTGCGAATTCATGGCCGATAATAATTGGGTTAGTATCCATGTTTAGCGGTGCCCGTTTATGTTTCTTTCCCTGCTTTACTAATTTATAGGTAGACATACAAATACTGTCACTGATAACTTTTACTAGTATTTCATCCTCTTTGATTTCAGGTAATTCAAATTCTTCCAGCCTTAAATCATCCGTTCCATACATTCTGACTGCTCTTGATTTCATATCGGCTCCTATCCGCCCGCTTTGACAGGCATACAAATCTGCGCGCTCCGCTCGCGTTACTATATATCTATAATTCCAAATGTTCCAGATCGGCTGTTTTATTAATAGCGGGATTCATAGTTACTGTAATAATCATCAAATCACTCCTCACCCGTGAAAACCTTATAAATTTCATCCCCACTGCCTGTTATAAGTTCTTTTACTGCTTCCGGGGAGGATAATTTATCCGCAATATTAGCCAACACCTCCAGATGCTCTTCCCCAACTCCGGCAATCCCAATCACCACATATACCAACTCATCTTTCCACAGGGTGCCTTCCGGAAATATCATTACGGCAATACCGGATTTCTTAATATTCTTTTTTGCTTCTTCGATTCCATGGGGTATTGCAATACCATTTCCTATATTGGTTGAAAATGTTAATTCCCGCTTAAGCATCGCCTCAATATAAACCTCATCTACGTAACCGCTTTCATATAATAACCGGCCTACTTCACGTATCACTTCTTCTTTTGGTTTTGCTTTACAGTTTAGCAATATATTATTTTTCTGAAGTAATTCCACTTTATCCGATTCCTTTCTTTATAAAATACATCTGTTAACTGCTGCTTTCCATGCTTCTATTATAGTCTTGCGTGACCCTTAAATTCAATTAATACAAAAATGAGTTTGACACTATCTATTAGCGACATTTCTAAAGCAATTAATCCGTAAGCTATTTCACCCGCTCCAGATATTGGTCGAAATATTTCTTCAGTTTCATGGAAATATAATGACGTATTCCTTCTTTATCACCGGTAAATATAATGTTTAAGAACTCATGGTTTTCCACTAATTTACCGCTTAAATAACCCATAATATCACCGTTTTCACCGGTATGTCCGTCCTCCGGTATTAACATAATAATAACGGCATGGATATTTTGAAAATACGGATCTTTAAATTCCGTCAGGCCTTTGGTTAAGCAGACTAAAAAACTGGGTTTTATAACTCCTCCGGTACGGGCATGCCACAGTGCAAAATCACATTCCGGTATGATTTGGGAAGCAATTTTCTCCCTCCTTTTTATATCCTCCTGAATGAGGGTGCACTTGTCATTACAGGGGGATAATTTCTCCGTCACGGCAGCCAGTAATTCTTCAAAAGTGATGGAACTGCTGACCTTCAAGACTAAGAATTCTTTCAGAAGGAATTTAATTTGGGCAGCCGTAAAATTAATCTGTTCCAGCTGCCTTGTAAAGTCGGTATCCGCTGTGTTCTTTTTCGGGGTTTTGGCATACAATCTTACTTTGGCTTCAATCTTTTCCAGATCATTTTCAACTAATAAGGGACTTACCCGGACAATATCCGCCCCGATGCCCTCTAATTTTATGCTGGAAATCAGGAAATCCAGCTTATTTAAAATATCAGGGATTAAATCTTC
>JAATEU010000462.1 GCA_015655565.1 Clostridiales bacterium | reverse complement strand
TGGCCCTGTAAAAAGGAACCAATATGGCGCAGTGAAAGTAAGCATACCGGAGCAAAATACCCTCTTAGTGCAAGTGCTGCATAAAGACCTGGTGCCGTATGTCCTTTTGACAATACAAAACGGTCTCTATCCGCTTTTTGGGGGTATTTGGGATCAATATTTAATTCCCTGAAGTATAAATAGGTAAAAATGTCTGCTGCCGAAAGTGAGCCGCCCGGATGTCCGGCCTTTGCACTGTGAACAGACGAAATAATTCCTTCACGGACCTTTATGGCCATCTTTTGAAGTTCTAATTTATTCATTGCCTTACCCCCTTTAATAACCTTTTAAATTTATCTATATTCATTGCAGTATTATTACAAAATATCGCATAACCTGCAACAATAACGTTGGCACCTGCTTCAATCACTTTCCTGTGTCATAAGGAGTACCATGTCTACAAATAGATGGTGCTAATTTTATCAAATATATGCCTCCTATGAAATAAGTTTCTCTTTTTGGAACATTCTTTTAAATATTGTAAACCTCTAATTTCAATCCATCCGGATCATAAAAAAATGCATAACTTTTACCTGTTACCTTATCCAGGTTTACTTCTAAGGTTTTCACCCCTTTGGACTGAAGGTATAAGACTGCCTCATTAACATCATCTGCCAAAAAAGATAAATGTTCTAATCCTGCCGCAGTTTTTTTCTGTTTTGCCTTTACAGCATCCTCAACAACAAAAATTTCCAGCACATATCTCCCATTTAAATACAGCTCCACTTTCTGACGATTCATTTTTTCAGAAAAAGTTTCACGAAAGATATTAAATCCCAATATATTTACATAAAACTCTATAGCCGCCTTATAACTTGAACTAATTACGCTGGCATGATGAAATTCCTTGAACATATATATTCTCCTCAGATTTTAGAAACATATTCATCAGATCTTATTATTTCTAAGGCCTAGAAAAGGGTACCTGCAATTTTATGGGCCTCCTCAGGTTTTACATTAAGCTTCTCACATTTCTTTATGACTATTCACCAAATACAGCTATATAATCCTTTTGAAACTTCAATATACCCTGGTCTGTTAACGGATGCTTTGTCATTTGCTCGATTACACTGTATGGTACAGTTGCTATATCAGCTCCGGCTAAAGCACAGTCTGTCACATGAACCGGATTACGCACACTTGCTGCAATAATCTTTGCATCCATTCCATATATCTTAAATATCTCTGAAATCATTCTTACTAAATCAATGCCCGGCATAGAAATATCATCAAGGCGGCCAAGGAAGGGCGATACATAAGTCGCACCTGCTCTTGCTGCAAGCAATGCCTGATTTGCTGAGTAGATTAACGTAACATTTGTTTTAATTCCTTCTCTTGAAAGAACCTTTGTAGCCTTCAGTCCTTCAACAGTCATTGGTATCTTAACTACCATGTTCGGATGAATCTTTGCAATCTCTCTTCCTTCTGCAATCATGCCCTCTGCATCCATTGTAGTTGCTTTCACCTCTCCACTGATCGGTCCATCTACAACAGATGCAATTTCTGTAATGACTTCGTTAAAATCTCTACCCTCTTTGGCAATTAAGGACGGGTTAGTTGTAACACCACAAATCACACCCATATCATTTGCTTTCTTTATATCCTCTACATTTGCTGTGTCAATAAAAAATTTCATATATTAATCCTCCGTTATTTAATAAAATTTTATGAATTTCCTCAATACCTTTTTCAATCGGCTTGTACTATTTAATATTTTCCAGTTTCTGAATTCTTTTTAGATGGTGTCCGCCTTCAGAAAGTGGCGGTAAAAACGCATCACCCATATCTGTACATCCAATTGCGGCACAAGCCTGTTACTGATTTATTGTGATATTTTTTTTCATGTATTCTTTGATTAACTGCTGTCCAAGTGCCCCACCCGGATGACTTACTGCAAAATCTTTCCGTTCAAATCCGCGCATTTTACATACAACTGTCGCAATAGCATCCCCAATTGCAAGTGCCGCCGTAGTACTGCTTGTAGGTGCAAGTCCCAAATGGTCAATTTCCGTTCCTGCTTCGCAAAGAATTTTTATGTCCGTTTCCCTTGCTAATGGTGAATTTTTATCTTTCGTAATTGAAATTGTTTTTGCACCGATAATCTTTAATGGCAGAAGCATATTCAAAATTTCTGGTGACTTTCCGCTGTTGGAAATCATGATTACCACATCGCTTTTTGTAATCATACCCATGTCACCATGCAGAGATTCACAGCTATGTACAAAAAATGCCGGAATACCTAAACTTGCCAGGGTCGCAGCAATTTTTTCTCCGATGTGTCCCGTTTTTCCAAGTCCTGTGATGACTACTCTGCCTTTGCAGTCCATAATTTCCCTGCAGGCTTCCACATATGCATCATCTACCTGCTCTGCCACTCTGATTAATGCATCTGCTTCCTTTATAATTTGTTCTCTACAACTATCAGTAATATTTGCACTCGTATATTCTTTCATAAAATCGAACCTCTTTCTTTATTATGCAATATAAACTATTTGATAACCATATTTTGTGAACGTTCCAGAGATACATAAACCGCAAAAACCAGTACGATACCCTTAATGAACAGTTGCACTTCGGAAGGCATGCCCCAGAGTACCAGACCGTTTGACAGCATGCCAAGTGTAAGTGCGCCGATTAAGGTACCTCGGACACCACCAATACCACCCCGTTGAGAAGTACCGCCAAGTACAACTGCAGAGATTACATTTAGTTCATAACCCTGACCAACAGATGGAGATCCGGAGCCAATTCTGGCTGCCATTACGATACCTCCTATTGCAGTAAGCACCCCTGCAAATAAAAAGACTAACATTTTCTGTCTGTTAACATTAATACCGCTTAGTCTCGCAACGGTTTCGTCACCACCGATTAATCTGGTATAACGTCCGAATAAGGTATATCTTTCAATCAGCCAAACAATAACAAATATTATAAGTCCGATAATTAATAACCATGGTTTTAATCCCAAGTATTTTTTAAATGTGCTGTCAAATGGTATCATGGTAATGGTACCTGAACTTACCATGGTAACGGTTGCTCTTGCAACAGATAAAAATCCAAGAGTAACGATAAAGGTAGGTACCTGAAGCTTTGTATGTGCCATTCCCATAATAGCGTAAAAAACCAGACCTACTGCAACAGCAGCTGCCAATGCGGCCGTTGTGCTTATTGTTGCATTATATACCTTAGCCGCAATAACACCACAAAGGCTGATCATAGAACCGGCAGATAAATCAATGCTGCCCAGCATGATGATAAATGTGCCTCCTAACGCACAAATCAAAAGATCAACGGAAGAGCAGGAAACAGTCAAGAGGTTGTCTACCGTTAAAAACTTTCCACTACATGTAATTGAAAACAGGAAGAACAAAACTATAAAGGCTGTAAATGAAATGTTTTTTAAAAAAAAATCTGAAATATTTTTCTTTTTTTGAATAGCTTGCGTCGTAGTCATTACGTAACATTCCTTTCATAATAATAAATTAAACCATTTTTATGACAACATTTTCTTCCGTAAAATCAATTCCGCGATAGAACTCACCGGAATTCAAGCCTTTCCGGAAACAATATACCCGATCGCACATACCTAAAAGTTCAGGTAATTCATCTGATATTAAAATGATACTTTTTCCTTTGTTTTTCAACGTCTCAATGATTTTGTAGATTTCATATTTCGCTCCTACATCCACTCCTCTCGTAGGACAATTAACGATTAATAAGTCGGAATCATTTGCAATCCACTTTGCAATGGCTACTTTCTGCCGATTACCGCCACTTAAACTTGAGACTTCAGTCAGCTCTGACGGTGTCTTTATACGAAATTGTTTCACTGCATCCTGGGCAACTTTTCGTTCAAGCTTATGATTTACAATACCTTTTTTGCTCATTTTTTTCATATTTGCTACAGATATATTAAGAACAGTGTTATAAATCAGGAATAATCCTTCTCGATCACGGTCTTTTGGAATATAACCAATTCCATTTTTAACCGATTTCCGGGGAGAATCCATAGGATCGTTTTTCCCTTTGTAAATAAATTCACCGCCCGTTGCTTTTTCATAACCAAACAGTGCCCGTCCAAAAGCATCTGACCCGCATCCTCCGATACCTGCAATCCCTACTATTTCACCAACTCTGACTTTAAAATCAATATTCGTAAATGCACCTTCCATTGTGTAACCTTTTACTTCCAGCAATACATCTCCAATGGAGCTATTATCTTCACTTCTATATTTTGTACCTGAAATATCACGGCCAACCATATTATTAATAATCATATTTAGCGTAGTATCTTTTACTAACATTTTATTAACCAGCTTGCCGTCACGCAAAATACTTATTCTATCACAAAGGTTATTAATTTCATCAATAAAATGGGAAATATAGATGACCGCCGTTCCTTTATCTCTTTGCTCACGTAATAACTTATAAAGATTTTCCACTGATTCCTTAGATATAGCTGCTGATGTTTCATCAACCAGCAAAACTTTTGGTTTTATAGAGAGAGCTCTCGCAATTTCCACTTGTTTTTTTTCTTCAAATCCTAAATCACCTAATATATCAGTTGGTTTAATATGATCATATTTGTATTCTTTTAAAATTTCCTCAGTAGCTTTATTTTGTTTTTTCCAATCAATCAGTCCGGCCTTATTTATAAATTTCTTGTCACGCCCCATAAATATGTTTTCAGCAACTGTCATATTATAAACAAAATTAGGCTGCTGCATAATGATGGATATGCCAGCTTCTTCTGCTTTATGTGCATTTGTAATATTATATGGCTCGCCAAATAAGAATATTTCGCCGGCGGTACGTTCATAAATTCCCATTAGAACCTGAAATAAAGTAGATTTTCCGGCACCATTTTCTCCAATCAATCCATGTATTTCACCCGGAAATACTTCAATGTAATCTTCCGGATTCCAATCCAGTGCTTTTGTACCTGAAAAATACTTTTTGATTCCCTTAAAGAGCACTGCCGCTTCCATCATAACTCCTCCCTGCTATTTATTCTTAATGTAACATCCCTTGCCAGTTGCCCTTCCCGTTAACCGGCAAAGGATGTTTTAGAAATTGTAAATTCTATTCAGGACTTATAGCCTTTCTTTAAAATGTACTTACCCTCCATTACAAAGGCCATAATATTCCTTAGTCAAGTGACAGTTCAAATGTTGTTTCTGCATCTGGATTGAATACCTTACTTAAATCCTTCCAAACAATTGGTTCTGAATTAACTACATATTTATTGACAAATTTATCTATGTTCTCCTGTGATACATTCAACAGATCTATTTTAACTACAGGATCACCGGTATATTCAATACCATTTAATTCATCATATAGTATAACTGCTCCAAATGCAGCCTGCATGTAGTGACCGCCAGTTGAGAACCAAAGCTCTCCTGCCTGTATAGATTCTACTGCCGGAGATAATAAATCCATGCCGCCAACTTTAACTTTACCAATAATGTCTTTTTCTTTGCATACATTTACAGATGCTAATGCTAAAGAGTCATTGTAACACCAAACACCATCTAAGTCCGAGTTAGCTTGGTACATATTACGGAAGGCTTCATCACCGTCATCCAAGTTTTCTCCAACCCATTCATATTGAAGTAATTCAACGTCAGGATTTTCTTCCAAGGCCCTGTCTAAACCTTCCTTACGTCCTTCTGCAACCGATGTATTCTGAAATCCACCGATACCGATGATTTTCTTGCATCCGGCATTGATTAAAGACATCGCTATCTGATAACCTGCTTCTTCATAATTTGGTCCGATGAATGAAACATAATCTTCTCCAGCTACTATGTCATCTCCAGGCCAACGATCAATAATTACAACTTTGATGTCTTTTTCTTTACAACCGGCTAAGATACCTGCTACAACAGATGCATCCTGCGGTCCGAGTACAAGACCGTCAATACCTTTAGCAATCATGCTCTCAACATCAGTAAGCTGTTCTGCCTGATCATTGTTACAATCATCATAGACTAATTCAAATCCTAATGCTTCAGATGCGGACTTTACATAGTCAAGTGCAGTACTCCAGAATTCATTGTTTACAGTTGGAAATGAATATCCAACCGTATAGACTTCTGTTGTGGGTGCAGTTGTTGCTGTAGGTGCAGTTGTTGGTGTGATAGTTATTGGAGCTATAGCAGCAACTGGGATTGTTTATGCAAAAACAAAAGGTTTATGG
>JAATEU010000192.1 GCA_015655565.1 Clostridiales bacterium | reverse complement strand
GTAAGCAGATAAATGATTAAAATAATTTTACTTGCTTATCTTGTATTTTAGTGATTGATTGCTTAATTTTTTTTTTTTTTGTATGATTATAAAAGTATCCAGTTAAAAAGCCCAAAAATTGAAAGGGGATTAATTATGAGAAAAAATTATATTTGTGGATAGCAAAGGCTATTGCACATTAAAATAAAGAACCAGATAGCCTTTGCTCAATCTTTGTATTAATATTCAAGGAGGAGCACAATGAGTTATATTAAGGCTGAATATGTTTTACCGCAAGAACTATTAGAATCGATTCAAGATTATATTGATGGTGGATATCTGTATATTCCCAGAAAAAATAACAAACGTAAAAGCTGGGGAGAAACCACCGGTACGAAAAGCCTGATTCAAAAACGAAATATGGAAATATATACAGAATATAAGAATGGATTAAAAATAGCTCATCTTGCCAAACAGTATTTCTTATCAGAAAAAAGTATTCAAAGAATTGTCTTGCAAGAAAAAAGAAAAAACTTTCAAAATCAGCAATAAAATAGCCTGTTTCAAAATTTTCTGAGGATATATTCTTATGGAAGATTTTGAGACAGTTTTTTTATTAAAATATAATAGGGAACCCCGTATACCTTAAAAATAGATCGGAAGCGAGTTTAAGGTTTATTCTGTTTTTTAAATTATGATATAATAAAACGGAATGAGGAAATTGCATGCCTGCCTGCACTTTCCGATTGGAGCAGCAAGCTCATGAACATGGCTTTTGTTCATAAGCTACCGTCCACATATTAAGGGATAAGGAGGATTCTATTCCTATGACTACACCCATTCATTGTTAATTAGCTGATTCAAACAAAAAATGATTATAAATAATTCAATATCAGACCTGAGTTTATTTTTTGTTGTCATTAAGAATTAGTTTTAGCTGCATGGAAATAGGAATAGATTAAATCCATACAATTTTCATATCGTGTTTTATTTATGCCATATTTTTGTGCAGCTCAGAAAAGGAGCGAAAAATATGCAGAAATTAAAACTATGGGAAATCATCCCTTCAAATCAACCCACCATAATCAAAAACTGCCCAAAATGCGGCAGCAACAGCATTTTCGAAAGCACCGGCAATTTTCGGATCAATGCCAATCAAAATAAGCTTGATGTCTGGCTTATCTACCAGTGCCAGAAATGTAAAACAACCTGGAATATGACTATTTTATCAAGAGTCAATTCCAGCACAATCCCACAGGACATTTATCATAAATTTTTATGCAATGATTTTGATTTAGCAGCAAATTATGCTTTTGATGCAAATATACATTCGCAAAATAAGGTTGTACTAAATTATGAAACCATTGCATATAAGATTCTGGGTGAAACCATCCATCCGTACACCATAACGGAACCGGTACAGATACAATTTAAATGTGATTATCCTATGGATATTCGTGCAGATAAAATACTTAGTGAAATGCTTGGTATATCAAGGGAATTTGTTAAAAAACTTAGTAAATCCGGCAATATCAGCAGTAATAAGATGAAAGCTGTATGGAAAGAAAAAGTTAAGTCCGATTTGATTATAACCATTTTACCTGTAAAAGTCTGTAATCCTTAATTAATAGTATTGTATACAATATAGGAAATAGAAATTGGAAATTTTGAAATTGATAAAAAATCATTGGAATTTATTGTAGTATATTACTAATTCAGTTATAATATTTATAATACAACTTAGGCAGACAGCAGGCAAGCCTGTTGCACACACGGGAGCAAAATTGAAAGGCTTAGGTATTAAAATGAAAATTCTGCTTTTTTTAGCAAAGGTTTTGAAATAATGGAATTTAGTCCCTTTGTTGATATTATGGGATGGGCCCGGAATGATAATTACCAGACATCAGGTTGTGCATCTAAATGACAGTCTAAAAATAAAAGAGAAATTAAAAAGCTTAAAGAGTAAAACAAAATAAAAAATCGGTATTCAAGTAATAGTAGTAGTAATTATGGTGTTAAACAGTAATATTTCCCTTGTATAAATCTTAACACTTCCGTATAAGCTATTCAAGAGGTGATATTATGTCGCATGTAGCACCAGCTATCAGGGAAAAATTTGAAACCCTGCCAATAGAATTAAAAAATGCCATTTTAGAAAGGGACGTGAAACTTAATAATATACATGATCTTATGAACGTCCTCGAACAAATAGTAGCAGAAGGAGAAAGGGATGCCCCAAAATAGGCATCCCTTTTTCCCGCTGAAAATAAGTCCGACCCCTGTCTGAAAAGCGAGGGATTTCCTTAATAGGTTAAACACTGTATTCAACCTTCTCTGCCATATCTTGTATGGATTCAATCGTATTTTTTGCACTGTCTGTAATATCCCGCTGATATGCAATCTCATGTTCCATATTCCTCGAAACGTCATTGGATATGTAAGCTGCTTCCAGGATTTTATGAAAAACTGTCTTAACATCGCTTACCATCGAGTTCTGTTTTTCAACAATCTGATAAATATTATCCATCGCCTCAACCGTTTCCGTAACAAATGCCTGTATTGATTGTATGGTTTCAGAGATTTCTTTCGAAGATTGGGAGGACTGGGCAGCAAGATTTCTTACCTCACCGGCTACGACGGCAAAACCCCTGCCCTGTTCCCCTGCCCTGGCAGCTTCGATGGAAGCATTCAGGGAAAGCATATTGGTTTTATTTGAAATTCCTCCGATTACACCGGCAAACCTTTCTATCATATTGGAAAGATTTTTCATTTGATTTATGTTTTCGGAAGAATTCTCTACTGCTGTATGCAATAGATTAATTTTATTCAGCAGAACATCCACACATTGGATTCCTTCCTTAACTAAATTAAGGGCTGTATCCGAACTGTTAATGGCATCAAACGCATTCTTTTCAACTTTCAGCTGTGAAGAATCCAGTTTTTCCATAATAACTCCAATACTATGAATGAACTCCTCCTGCCGTTGCATAAATGCTCTTAATTCTTCACAATCTTTTGTACCTGACATTAATAATACCTCCTTCTATTCCTTTTGCCATTCCCTTTTGCCTTTTCCTTTTCTTATTATGAAAATAGATTTATTATCTCACGTATATTCCTTACACCTATTAATTTAATATTAGAGTGATTAATATTTTCCTTATTAATCTGTGGAAGAAATACCACGTTAAACCCCATCTTTCCGGCTTCCATAACCCGCTGCTCCGCCATATTAACCGCCCTCACTTCACCGGTAAGCCCAATTTCACCAAAACAAATCGTTTTACTGTCTAAAGCTCTGTTTTTAAAACTGGATAAAATAGCCATTACAATTGCCAAATCCAAAGCCGGTTCATTCACTTTCATACCCCCGGCAACATTAATATAAGCATCCATCCCGGACATTTGGATTCCCAGCCGCTTTTCCAAAACCGCCATTAACAGGTTCACCCGATTATAATCTGTTCCTGCTGCAGTTCTCCTGGGCATATTGAAATTAGTCTGACAGATTAAAGCCTGTACTTCCACCAAAATAGGCCTGGTTCCTTCAATGGAAGCTGCTACCACAGAACCCGGCTCACCCTCCGGTTTACCTTGAAGCATAAATTCGGACGGATTACTGACCTCTGCTAATCCTTTATCCCTCATTTCAAATACGCCGATTTCATTGGTAGAACCAAAACGATTCTTTACCGCCCGGAGTATACGGTATGTGGCTTTGCTTTCACCTTCAAAATATAATACCGTATCCACCATATGTTCTAATACCTTGGGCCCTGCTACTACGCCTTCCTTTGTCACATGTCCGACAATAAAGATTGAGATTCCCAGGCCCTTTGCAATATGCATTAAAATACCCGTGGTTTCCCTGACCTGACTTACACTGCCGGGTGCAGCACCAATTTCTTCCTTATACATAGTCTGTATGGAATCGATTATTACAATCTCAGGCATTAATTTACGCATGGTATCTTCTATATCATCCAGATTGGTTTCGCTTAATAAGAACAATTCACCCTGGAAAGTCCCAAGCCTCTCCGCCCGCATTTTAATCTGCTTCAAAGATTCCTCTCCTGATATGTATAAAACCTTTTTCTGCCTGGCAGATAATTCCCTGCACATCTGCAGTAAAAGGGTGGATTTACCAATACCCGGATCCCCGCCTACCAATACCAAAGAACCGATTACAATTCCGCCTCCCAAAACCCTGTCCAATTCCTGGATTCCTGTCAGAATTCTTTGATCTTCCACAGCTGCTACCCTGGATAATAACTCCGGTTCCGCTGCTTTTAAACCATTAAGACCGGCAGGTGATTTCTTTACTACCGGTTCTTGTACAAAAGTATCCCATTGTTTGCAGGCAGGACATTGTCCCATCCATTTGGACGCTTCATATCCACATTCTTTGCAGAAGAAGATCATCTTGTTTTTTGCCATAGATTTCTCCTTTATAAGATAAGAAACTGTTCCAGGCAGTAACTCCCGGAACAGTTCCATTGATTTGCAGCCAGGTGATGGGACTATTATAATAGCTTCACTACCCGTATTGTTGATTTATTATTTTCACCTAATTCTACACTAAACATAAGCTTACCGCCTAAATTAGTTTTCATCTTTCCCACGTTTGTATCATCTATATATATTTTATATTCTTTTTCCGCTTCCAGTTCTAAAGTAATCTGTGCATCCTCCGGTCCTTCAACAAAAAATCTGACTTCCTTTTCGGTTATATTCAACTGATCCACCGTAGTTCCCGGAACAGATTCATATACAAACATTCCGTTTCTCTCTAATTTCGTAATCTCCTTGAATGTTTTCACCTTATATAAATCACCGTTATGCTCAAAATCAGTCACCTTCGATTTTGTTGTTAACCTGTAATTGCCAAAACTGATTGTCCCATTGCTTTCTTCACGTATTAATTCATCAATTACTGACATTTTAATCCTCCTAATTTCGTTTAATACTTCCTCCGATTTATTTCACCAAATGATTTACCGGCAGATATTTAAAGTCCGCAGCCGCTGCCTGGCTAAACCCTATCATGCAGTTTCGCTTATTTTAAGTGGGATCCCCGCCTTCCACTGAAACATACAAGTCCACCCCCGCCTCTCAGTCGGGAACTTCCTTGACAGGTTAAATGGAACTATTATATCAGAACTTTTAAAGCTGACTCTATTATATAATATTTAGATGACAATTTCTACTAATATATGCACAAGATTATAATTATTTTTTAGAAATTTTGATTTGTTTGTCGAAAAGCTGCACCAGGGCGGTATCTCCATCATGAAGGCTTCCTTCCAAAACCTCTTCAGCCAGCTTATCTTCTATATTGGATTGTATTGCCCTTCGCAACGGTCTTGCACCATAATTCTGATCAAAACCGATT
>JAATEU010000434.1 GCA_015655565.1 Clostridiales bacterium | reverse complement strand
TTTATTGGCAAAAGATTTAAAGCCATGAACTTCAATGCTTCTTAAATACATTATTCCTCCCCCGATAGTATGGTTTTATTCTTATTCATTTTAATGATTGACTGATATGCCGCTTCCTGCTCCGCCGCTTTTTTTGTCCTTCCTACTCCAATACCAAGCTGGGTATCCTTTACTAATGCAACAACCGTAAATTGTTTGCTGTGATCCGGACCTTCTTCTTTAATTAATTCATATGACAATTGTTCTTTAAATTCACTCTGAACAATTTCCTGCAAGATAGTCTTGCTATCGAAAAAGAGCTTTTTATTCTCAACATCTGACAGAATATATTTGCAGATAAACTCTTTTGCATTAGTAAAACCACCGTCTAAATAAATAGCGCCAATAACTGCTTCCATTGCATCCGACAGAATAGAGAACCGTTCGCTTCCCCCGGTTGTCGCTTCTCCTTTACCAAGGAGGATAAAATCACCCACATTAATATCCCTTGCACAGGCGGCTAAAGTTTGTTCACATACCAGCCTGGCCCTTAATTTTGTTAAATCCCCTTCCGGCATTTTCGGGTTTTTATTATAAAGATATTCACTGGTTACCAATTCTAAAACAGCATCCCCAAGAAATTCAAGCCTCTCATTATTATCCAGCTTATTCATTCGTTTTTCGTTGGCATAGGAACTGTGGGTTAAGGCATGTCTTAATATTTTCCTGTCATGAAATTTATAATCAACCGTATCTTCAAAAACCTTCAGTTTCTCTAAACCTGCTTCTTCCACTCGATTCATAATTTTCCTCCCTCCGATTATTATAATAATTATGATTTAACCTGCCAGGGAAACTTAACCCAAACCATAATAAAAACCCTTTTCAAAAAGGCAAAGCCCCTGTAAACAAGAGCAAGGCCCTATTGAAAGGGCTTCAAATAAGTATAGTATACTTTACTTATTGATTAAGGGCATTTTTGATTTGGTCTACTGCATCGCTGACAGTAACAATATTCTCTGCTTCTTCATTGGCTATTTCAATATCGAATTCTTCTTCGATTCCCATTATGATTTGGAAGATATCCAGGGAATCTGCACCTAAATCATCTACGAAGGTAGTTTCCATCGAAATTTCATCCTCTTCCACATTTAATACTTCACTAATTATTTTTTGTAATTTTTCAAATTCCATAATAATCACCTTTCTTCTACTTTTATTCTTCTTGAATATTCATTCTTATTTTTTCGTTTATTTGCTGTTCTGTGAACGTAATACATTGAACGATTGAATTTTTGATTTCAATATTCTTGGAATTCCCATGGGTCTTTACCACAAGGCCGTTTAAACCTAAAAGCGGGGCTCCTCCATATTCGGATGCATCAAAGGACTTTAATGTTTCTTTTAATGCCGGTTTACATAGGAATGCTCCAATTTTACTTCTGACCGTACTCATTAATCCGGTCTTGATTTTACCGATCAATGCACCGCCCAGACCTTCATAAAGCTTCAAAATAACATTTCCGACAAAGGCTTCACAGACAATTACATCTGCGCCCCCGTTTGGTATTTCCCTTGCTTCGATACTGCCGATAAAATTAATTTCATTACAGTTTTTAAGAAGTGGAAACGTCTCCTTAACCAACATATTGCCTTTTTCTTCTTCGGCACCAATATTCACAATTGCTACCCTGGGATTCTTTATACCTATAACATGCTCCATATATACAGAACCCATTTTGGCAAATTGAACTAAATGTGTCGGTCTTGCATCAACGTTGGCACCGCAGTCTATTAATAGGGAAACACCATTCATAGTCGGTATCAATGGAGCTAATGGTGGCCTTTCTACTCCTTTTATCCTTCCGACAATAAATTGTCCTCCTACTAAAACTGCACCTGTACTTCCAGCAGATACGAAAGCATCAGCTTCTCCGCTTTTAACAAGGTTCAATGCCACAACAATAGAAGAATCCTTTTTACGGCGGATTGCCATAACCGGTGCTTCGTCGTTGTTTATGACATCTTCTGCATTAACAACGATTAAGCGTTTCTTATCATAACTATAATTATTTAACTCTGCATTCAGAATCGCTTCCTTGCCTACAAGCAGCACCTTAATATCATCTCTTTCGTTTACTGCTTCTACAGTGCCTTTTACAATTTGACCGGGCGCGTTGTCCCCACCCATTGCGTCTACTGCAACTTTTACATTTTTATCCATAGTCGGCCCCCATCTGTGCTGTCATTGCACTTTTTCATACTGAATTGCATAAAGAATTTCCTCTAAATTTAATAAGAAAATATTTACTTTTTCTTTCTACAGGACTCCCTGTCAGTATCTATACACAATATACTAGATATTATTATAAAAATCAACCACAAATTAAGAAAAAAATAAGGGATATTCCTAAGTCTGTTCGAGGCAGAAATTTTCTATCCTAATTGCTAAACTGGTCTTATGCAAGGATGTTAGAAGCAGTGCCCGGGCTTCCTATTGATTGGAGTTATGATGAAGTTGATTGTTATTAAGACTAACGGTATTGGAAGGGTTAAGGGAATAATAGCACAGAAATGCGGGATACAGCACGCAGTAATATATTTTTTGCAATAATGATAATAAAAAAGAATCTTCAGCCAACATTATAGTGGTTGAGGATTCTTTTTTATTATTTAAATTTTTTATTATTTAAATAGGAATCCTGTTTCTGCTAAAAAAAGAATACATTATATTCACTATCACCGGGATATTCTGCATAATGATTGGAATACGCCTTTTTAAATGAAGGTATGAACTATACCTTTTTATAGAAGAAAGACTTATAAGTAGCAAATTGCAGGTTTTGGGGCTGTATAATCTGTTCCGTACTTCCTACAAACAAAATCCCATCTTTTTTAAGAGATGCGTTGAACTTTTTATAGATATCATCTTTTGCGTCTTCCGTAAAATAGATTAAAACATTTCTGCATACAATTAAATCACATTGACTTGGATACGCATCTTTCAATAAGTCATGCTGCTTAAACTCCACACACGCTTTTACACTGTCTAAAATCTGATAGGTATTACTATTAATTTCACGAAAATATTTAGTAACATACGCCGGGGGAAGCCCCTGTAAACTTTTTACATTATACAGTCCCAATTTTGCTTTTTCCAATACCTGTTTATCAATATCCGTTGCAATAATTTTTATTCGTGAAAGCGGCATACTCTTAGACAAAAGCATAACCAGTGAATAAGGCTCATCCCCGGTAGAACATGCTGCACTCCATATTTTTAATTTATTGCCGAATTTATTTAACAAATATGGTATTACATTACATTCCAACAGATTCCACTGTTCGGGATTACGATAAAATTCGGATACATTAATTGTCAGATAGTTGACAAATTCTTAAAACATAACCGGATTCTTTTTTAAAATATCTACATAAACATCATAAGAAGTTATTTTATGCTTTGCTATTAATGCATCAATTCTCCGTTTCATTTGGCGCTCTTTATATGAATTTAAATCAATTTTGGTAATAAAATAAATCTGTTCCTTAAATACCTCATAATTATCAGCCAAATAGGAACACTCCTTTTTTCTTCCGTAATTTTCTTATAAAATAATTATGATTATTCCTCTGATGTGGCTTCTGATGTTTCAGTTGCTCCTGCGGCTTCATCTGTTTCTTTTATTTCAGCTGTGTCTGTTGTGTTTTTTATTTCTGTTGTTTCTTTTATTTCAGTCGTTTCAGCTATGTCTTCTATTTCAGTCGTTTCATCTGTGTCTTCTATTTCAGTCGTTTCTGCGCTTTCCGTTGTATCGTCCATCGCTTTTATGCTTAAGCTGATTTTCTTTTCAACATGATTAAAATCCACAACCTTAGCGGTTATTTCCTGTCCTGCTTTCAGAACGTCGGATGGCTTTTCAACATGCTCTTTGGAAATCTGAGATACATGCAATAAAGCATCTATACCGGGTTCCAATTCAATAAATGCTCCAAAATCGGTCATACGGGCTACTTTACCGGTTACAATATTGCCGACCGCATAATTCTCAGATGCTTTAATCCACGGATTTTCATCCTCAAATTTTAAGCTAAGGGCTATTTTCTCACCGGAAATATCATTGATAAGTACCTTCACGTTATCTCCTACCTTAAATACCTTCTTCGGATTTTCAACCCTGCCCCAGGACATTTCGGATATATGAAGAAGGCCGTCAGCACCGCCAAGGTCAATGAATGCTCCAAAATCAGTTACATTCTTAACAACTCCTTCAACCGTCATTCCCGCGCTGATTC
>JAATEU010000438.1 GCA_015655565.1 Clostridiales bacterium | reverse complement strand
GTTCTTAAAAACCACTTTCCTCCATTCTGGTTCCGTTTGTAAGACACCCCATTATTTTTAGATTATAACATCAGTTAAAACCTTAGTAAATATTATAAGGAAAAACCTAATCATATTCTAATAAAATATTTATAAAGAAATTTTTAATGAAAATTCAATATTTATTTTAACCGTTTTATGGTAAAATGTTTTATGGAATGAGATATTTTTATAAGAAAATTTTTATTGGCGTTTTAACGCAGATAGGGGTAATATATGTCAGGATACTTGATTCTGTATATTTTTTTTGCTTTGTTTATTTTATTAATAATTGCTTCCTGGGTTTTATCGAATATCATACTCAAACCTGAGGTTATTGATTCTGACAAGCTTTATCAAAGGGAGATAAAGGAAGGAAGAATGGTAGATGATATATACCAAAGCTGGGAAAAGGAAGATTTCATTATTCGGTCCGGATACGGGTATGATCTGTCCTGCCAGCTGATTAATAATGAGATAAGCAAAAAGCAATATAATGATAAAAATAATAAAAGAAAGTTGGCAATTCTTTGCCATGGATACACCTGCGGAAAGTATAGCAGCATGATATATGCAGAGATGTTTTTAAAACAAGGAATTACGGTACTTACATACGATCAAAGAAATCATGGCTTAAGCGGAAAGGCGTATACTTCAATGGGGTATTATGAAAAATTTGATTTGCAGACCGTTTTGGACTGGTGTTTTTCTGAATATGGAACTAATCTTGCTATTGTAACCCATGGAGAATCCATGGGGGCAGCAACTGTTTTATCCCATCATGCAATAGATGGAAGAGTACGTTGCACAATAGCAGACTGTTCCTATTCCTCCCTGGAAAAATTGATTAGATACCAATTAAAGAAATATTATCATTTACCTGCCTTTCCATTTTTAATTTTAGTGAAACTGATTATTAAATTACGGGCGGGCTTTTGGCTTAATGATGTTGTTCCTTTGGAAGGAGCCGTGCAGAGCCGCGCACCCATCCTCTTTATTCATGGGCTGGAAGATGATTATATACCTTATTCCATGTCCCAGGATATGTATGATGCGAAACCTGATAAGAAGGAGATATATTTGGCACCTGATGCAAAGCATGCGGAATCCTGTCAGAAAAATCATGAGGAATATGAGCGGGTTCTCAATCATTTTCTGAAATTATATTATTTTGAATCCCGATAAGCAGGGGAGAGGGTGCTGCTGCATAATTTAAAGATAAATAACTAAATTTTGCAGCGGCCCTCATAAGTTATTAATGCCTTATTTTAGGTCGGTTCATTTGATGTCGTTTGATGTTTATAAATTTCTGTAACAAACTGCAGTACCGGAAGCAGTAACCATCAGCATGCCGTTATCCGCACCAAGTACCTCATAATCAATATCAACTCCGACAATGGCGTCGGCACCTAATTGGCCGGCACGGTTTTCCATTTCTCTCATGGCATTTTCCCTTGCCTGAATTAATTCTTCTTCATAGGTTCCGGAACGGCCGCCAAAGAAGTTGGATAATCCGGCGGTAAAATCCTTAATAAAATTTACTCCGGAGATTACTTCCCCGAAGACAATGCCTTTATACTCAGTAATTGTTTTTCCTTCAATATAAGGGGTAGTAGTAATAATCATTTTATTCTCCTTCCAGGAAATGAATGCTATGATGATTTTCATTTCCAGCTGATTTTATTTTACTATATATCATATAGTTAATAATAAAATAAAAGAATCATTAATTTTATATTAGAATTTCAATTTATATAAAAATTCCGGTCTGTCAGGGCAGATGCCTTAGAGCGTGTTTGAAAAATCATTGCAAATTTCTGACCGTCTCACTTTGTGGTATACTGCGTTACAATTTTGGGAATGCAGCACCACTATACTCCCAAAATCGCGCCTTTGTCTCCCACAAAGTGAAACGCCCAGCCCGGCATAAGCATTTTTCAAACACACTCTAGGTTAAAAAACCTGCCACTGATTTTACAATTATCTAAATGGAAAATCAGATACTATAAACAGAGTATGTTCTGTAATGTGAAATCTGATTCATCAAAAGATAGCTGTATAAATTTTGGACAGGTTTGCTGTAATATTTTGTTAATCATGGATTGGCATTACTGCTTTTCAGGCATATTTATAAATAATTATTACTTGTTATTTTCTGTTTCTGCTGCTGCCATCTTCATTGCCCGAACCTTTAAGGACAGGCCGAAGAGATTAATAAAGCCTTCCGCATCATGATGGTTATATAAGTCACCGGTTGTAAAGGAAGCAATGTTTTCGTTGTACAAGGAATACGGGGAAATGGTTCCCTGCTTGATAATATTGCCTTTGTACAGCTTTAATTTTACTTCCCCGGTTACATATTCCTGGGTTACATCCACAAAGGCCTGAAGCGCCTCACGAAGAGGGGTAAACCATTTGCCTTCATATACTACGTCAGCAAATTTATTGCCGATTTCTTTTTTGCAGGTCAGGGTAGCACGGTCGATAATTAATTCCTCAAGCTGGTTATGGGCCTCCATTAAAATAGTTCCGCCGGGAGTTTCATATACACCGCGGGATTTCATACCGACAACACGGTTTTCAACGATGTCAACAATACCAATGCCGTGTTTTCCGCCAAGTTTATTTAATTCGGCAATGATTTCGGAAGGCTTCCCGTTCTTTCCGTTTAAGCTGGTCGGGATACCTTTTTCAAAGGTTAAGGTAAGGGCTTCTTCTTCTGCAGGTGCTTTTTCCGGAGATACCGAAAGTACTAATAAGTGGTCGTAATCCGGTGCATTGGCGGGATTCTCCAATTCTAAGCCTTCGTGACTGATATGCCATAAGTTTCTGTCACGGCTGTAGCTGTTGTCAGCAGAAAAAGGTAAATCGATGCCGTGGTTTTTACAGTATTCAATTTCTTCTTCCCTTGAAGAAACATCCCAGATTCTCCAGGGAGCAATAATTTTTAAGTCGGGAGCTAATGCTTTTATGCCTAATTCAAAACGGACCTGGTCATTTCCCTTACCGGTTGCCCCATGGCAAATAGCGGTGGCACCTTCTTTTCTGGCGATTTCTACTAATCGTTTTGCTATAACAGGCCTTGCCATGGAAGTTCCAAGCAAATATTTATTTTCATATACGGCGCCTGCTTTCACACAAGGCATAACATATTCATCTACGAATTCATCAACTACATCTTCAATATATAATTTAGTTGCTCCGGATAATTTTGCTCTTTCCTCTAATCCCTCCAGTTCGTTTCCCTGGCCGACATTGATGCATACACAAACAACATCATAATCATAATTTTCCTTTAACCAGGGTATAATCATGGTTGTGTCAAGGCCACCGGAATAAGCGAGTATCACTTTTTCTTTCATCTTTAAATTCCTCCTTATTTTTATTAATATTATAAAGTTATTCAAGACAGGTCATATAATCATGGGTCAACAGTACCGTCCTTTGTGAATTATTATAAATATACATCAAACTGTTAATTTAAGCAACAGCTAATTAAGAAAAAATCTTTCTTCCTGGAATGTATGCTGTAAAGGGTGGTAATGATACCGCCACTAAAACAGCATGGCAACCGGCTCATTTGCAGGAGTTTGGCGGCGTTGCGGAAAGCGGGTGATACATATGTGTTTGAATGGGTAGGCGTTTTGCCGCCCATTTTTTGCAGGTAAAAAGGAACTGGCAGCGGCGCGTCCCTCGTCAAAGTTCGTCGCCGCTGCCACCCACAACGCCCGAAAGCGGTTGCAAGGATAGCATATCACAAATTCCGCCGTCCTTCAAGCGTTGTGGCAACAGCGATGAAAGACTAACTATTAAAAGTCAAGCCCCCAAAAGAGGACGAATGCAGAAAACAGATGATTTAAAAAGGGTATAGCAAAACAGACGTCTGCTAAGACGCCTTGCAGGCTATCGTAAAAAAATCAGGCTGCCAGACGGTAAGACTCTCCGGACTTCTCCAGGGCATAAATCAGACGTACCAGTTTCTTAGCAGCATGGGAGATGGCAACATTATAGTGTTTGCCCCCGGCTCGTTTCTTAGCGAGATAAGCAGCAAAAGCAGGGTCCCAATGGCAGACATATTTGGTGGCGTTGTAGATGGCATGCCGCCAAGCAAAAGCAGAAACAGGAAGAAGCGGCGAGGAAGAAAAGCGCATAACCACAACTGAATATATTGGAACGCGAAAACGGCTTGCTCACAAATATGGCAAGCCGTTTTTTGCGTCCAATAGCACAGAGCCGCCGCGCTGAAAAAGAGCATGGCGGTTTTCTATTTATACAATTATAGAGCTTTACTTAAATAAACCATATCGACCAACTGTACACCATCTTCAAACATAGGGTGGTCGTAGTTGTCTGTAAAAAAGTTCTTTATCCTGTGTGAAATCTCGAAGCCGTTTTTCTGGTAAAACCGCAATGATTTTGGAACAGCGCCTGTTCCTACAAGCATTGTTTTATACCTGTCTTTGTAATACGCAAATATGTGGCGAAGCAACTTACTTCCATATCCATGACCATGCCATTTTTCATAAGTGGCTATGTTTTTCAGTTCGCAAATATCATCACTTTCCTGTGTGACAACGCAAACACTTTTTAAGCCGTCATCATATAAAGCGAAAAGTTCACCGCGCTCTAAGTATTTGTCTATCATGGATTCTTGTTCATCAGCTAACAAGAGCAAATCTAAAAAATGCTTTTTGTTTTCACTTATCTTTTTTATCTCCAAAATGAACCACCTGACCTTTTGTCTTAATACCTCTAAACTTAACTGTCAAAATCATACTATCCCACCGACATATATTCAACTATCGAAAGGAGATTTTATACATGGCAAAGACCAAAACCGAAAAAATAGCAGATATTCAAGCGCAGATTGAACAACTGAAAAACCAAGAAAAACGGCTTATGCAACAGCAAAAGGAGCAGGAGCGCAAGGACAGGACGAAACGCCTTTGCAAGCGGGCGGGACTTCTCGAAAGCCTGTTGCCCGACACCATACCCC